>JBGSLE010000295.1:0-3739 GCA_041740875.1 Pontiella sp.
TTCGCCCCCTCCTCCGGAGGAGGGGGCGGGTTTCCCCGCCCTTAGGGACGGGTCAACCGCCGGGGAACGGCTCCTTTCGGAGCCTCGAAAAATGAAAAAATCAGAACCGAAAAGTGACAACTTTAAATCAGGACGTGACACCATAGCTGCTCTCCAAAGCAGCCCCAGTGGTGTAGGTGGTGGAGCTGTCGAGCCGGAACATTCCGGGATTGTTGCGGTTTTCGTAGTCGGCGCGGAGCACGGAATAGGCGAATTCAATGCCCGCCTCTGCATAGGCCACGGCCTTGGTTCGGTCCACCATGCGCTTCGTCGTATGAGAACTTTGGCCACTGTTGGCCATCAACATGCCGAACGAGACCGAAAGGACAGCCATCAGCCCTAGCACGGTGATCAGGGCGTTGCCTGATTTTGTGGACCTGTTTCGTTTCATTTTTTCCTCCTATGAAATTATTTCCCGGTGTTGCGCGGGTTGATTTCCACCTTCTGCGACGAGCTGATGCGGCGTGTTTCGTTTCCTTTTCCCACTCGAACGTCCTTATAGATTTCCAGATCCACCACGAGCGCGGATTGCAGTTTTTCCCCGTCGACGCTTACCTCGAAGACGCCGTGGTCGGGTCCGGTGGTAAAATCGCCGCCAATGTTGACCAGTCGCGTATCTCCGGGCCAGTCCATGGTGACATCGTGCAAATCCGGGGATTGCAGGTGGTTCGCGCTCGATTCGAGTTCCGCCTGGAACTGGATGTAGCGCTTGCCAAGGGGGGCGGGATTACCGCGCGGGGTAGTGAATGCAGTGAGATTGGTCCACGCGCTAGCATCCGAAAGGTTGTATTGGTTTCCCGCCCGCACCTTGAATTTTAGGTTGCAGCCTGTCGGAACGGTGGCGGTCCAATCAATATCGTTGTATTGGGGGGCCAGCATCCCGGTATCGGCGATGCGCGAAGTGAACGTACCCTTTTCCACATAGGAAACCCTAACTCGCTCGAGCCCTGGAAGGAAGTTTACGGAATGGACGTTGATGCCGGTGGCGTCGCTCCAATCGTAAGGAGATGCCGCATATTCGGCGGCGGTATGGGCGGCGATTGCGGTGTCGAAAAAAGCGATCTTGGTGGCGAAGGGCCAACTGTAGGTACTACCATAGTGGTCGGCCCATAATCTTGGGGCATCATGCCCTGTGGAATTGTCGATGGTGTAGGTGACCAGGTAGTTGTTGGTGGGGGTGATCGGCACGTCGATCCATTCGGTGGTTGCCGTTTTCGCCGCAGGGATTTGCAGGGAATAGACCAAGTTGTTGGCGGGATTAATCAACCTGACCGGAACCGAGTTAGAGAGATAGGCCATGGTGTAGCTTTCCGGGTCGCTGGCAACGCCGAATCGAACGTTGCTGATGCCGAAGGGTTTGGTTTCGGAGGCGCGGAAAACCAGCCGGCAACGCGCCCCTTTGGAGGTGATGAATCCTCCGCCAACCGGCAGGTTGTCGCCTTTAAGCAAGATACGCACCGCGGTGCCGCTATAATTGGTGGATGGATCGCTGGGCGATGCGTCGCCTGTTTGGTCTTCGGCTTTCCATGCAATCTCATTCCCCTTTAGGCGAATAATGATGTCATCAAGATCGGTGTCATACCTGACAACCACGTCGTCTTGAATGCCTCTGGGAAAGTTGGTCTCTACCCAGCGGTCGTTGTTGACTTTCACGGTAAAGCTGGCTCCTTTTTGGCTGGCCGGGAAAATAAGCTGGTGGTTGCCCGACCAGGTATGGTCCATTTCCTCGCGGGCTGTCGCTGCACTCGATTGCTGGGTAACCTCTAGGTCTTCGGCTTCCAACGGCAGGCTGGAGGAGGTGACGCTCAACATGTCGATGCCGATGGCAAAGCCGGTGCTGTTTGTGTCTTTTTCGGTGACCTCGAACTGGAAGGTATGGTCACCAGAATCGAGAAGCACGTACCCGATAAATGCGTTTTTCTTGAGGGTTTCAACAAGGGAGTAGCCGTTGAACTGGCCACGGCGCGGATCGAGCTGCCAGTGGAGCAGGTTGTTGAAGATGACCCGCGAGGATGCGTTGTTGTCGCCGCCGTTTGCCACCACGCTGTCCAGCTGGGCTTGGATCTGTTCGTCGGTAAGGGCGTTGTTGCGCGGGCTGAACACGGTGCGCACCAGCTGGTGGGGGGTGCTATCACGGATGTGGTAGATGATGGTATCGCTCCATATGATCCGTTTGGTGGTGGGGTCACGCGGGAGCATGCCGGTTGTGCTATCAGGATAGGCGATTGGGAAGCTGAGAGCCTCGTAGGGCGGGGTGGCGGGGTAAAAGAAAACGTAGTCCATCGAGGAGAGGCGCAAATCGTTTTTCAAGCTTTCGATGGCCATCTTGACGTCCATGTCCAGTTCTGCCTGATGGTCGAGATCCGAGGCTTTCCGGAGGGTGCCCACATAACCGAAGAGGGCGAGCGAAATGGCCAGCAAGAGCAGAAACATGGCTCCAACAACCTCCACCAAGGTGAATCCCTGCGCGGTGTGAGTTGGATGGTTGCTTTTCATGGTTTTCATTTTCCTACAAGGGGCGGGCGATATAGCTCTGCACGGTTTCGCTGCCCGCTGTCCATTCAAGCGTTTTGCGATCCAGCAATTTTACAGTGACGATAATGTCGGCCAAGTTGGGGTTCCCATTGTGTGGATAGACGATGGTGGTGGTTCGCATGTATTTGCCCACATCGCTCCAGTTCCCTGCATCATCTACCTGGGTATTCTCCTCTTTTTGGAAGGCGATGGTGTCGAACCCCAGTTTTTCCATCGTGCTGCGGACCTGTTCGATCTGGTTTTTGGCCAGGTGGGCGGCGGTGTAGTGGGCGCGGCTCAAATCGGTGGTTTGGCGCATCGCCATTAGCAGGCGGCTGGCTCCGGCAATGAACAGGGCAAACAGGACAAGGGCGACGATCACCTCCACGAGGGAGGTTCCGCTTCGCCCATGCTTGGCGCCCGGCGACCCCGAAGAGCCGTGCGTTGGTGGTTTTTCATCTTTTGCTTTCATTTTGGACGCCATGCGATCATGAAACGACCAATACATTAAGCATCGTATATGCCAAGGCGGGGATAACAGTGGATATGGGCGCGAAATGGGCGGGCTTGAGCCGCCCGGGCCGGGAGCGCATGCGAGAGGGATCTCTCGGCCGCGAAAAGTCGCACGGTTGAGAAGCAGGCCATGTTCCGCGGCAAGCAAAATGGCTCCGATCCTTCGCAGTAGCCGCGCGACCAATAGCTGCTTCGTCCGTGCCCTCGCATAATTCAACTATTTTCGGCCCGGCCAAATGTTCAGCGGACGAAATAGTAGGTTTCGCTGCCGGTTTTTTCGGCCAGCAGGTGGCTGGTGGCCATGAGTTCCTTGAGGCGCTTGAACAGGACCTCCTCGGGCAGGTTGAATTCCGCCGCCAGCTGCGGGCAGGTGGCGGGGTGGCGCTTGATGAGCCCCAGCAGGGCCCCCTCGCTGATTTCTAGGGAGGTGAAGCCCTGCTTCTTGAAGGAGGCGGCAACCGTCGCCTTCGGCCCGAACAGCGCGGCGAGCGCCCGCAGGTGTTCCTCCGGCGAAGCCGAGATTCCCTTGACGGCCGGCGGACGCACGACGGTGTTGAGGTCGATCCGGTCGGGGCCGATCGATTCGACCACCTCCGCGATGCGGCGCACCATGTCCACCTGCGAATTGACGCCCTCGACGATAAACACCTCGACCGAAAGTTCGCCGCCGTAC
>JBGSLE010000296.1:0-11764 GCA_041740875.1 Pontiella sp.
CACCGTGGGGAAGTCATACAGGAAAAGATCGATCGAATCTCCGGCCTCTAGCGAATCGATCAAGTTGAACACGGGAACCCGCGTTCCTTGAAATACGGGCGTTCCGCCAAGGATGTCGGGGTTGATTTCAATGACGTTTGGGGTTTTCATGCGGGAAACCTACATTCAACTACGCAATTTTACCATCTTAAAAAATGGCAGTCCGCTTGCGGAAAGGGGTCGGTCGATGCTTTTTAGACTCGGGGTACGGGGGGATTGAGGGTGGGAAAAGTGGAAGAGTCAAAAGGTCTAAAAGTCGAAAGGTCGAAAGGTCTAAAAGTCGAAGGAGCAGAAAAGCGGGTGGTTTATGATACGGTGTTCATACGTGAAACGTGACGGGTGAGGCTTAATGAATATGGGTGCCTGCTACTTTGGCTGCCGACAGACTACAGAATCTCGTAACTTAGCGCATTGATATCGGGCACATTCAGCAGTTTCTTGTCGGCCGTTAGCAAGATGCATTCATTGACTGCCGCAGAGGCTGCGACAATGGCGTCTGGGAGCTTCAGCTTCTTCTTCGAACGTAGCTTGTAGATTTTTTCCTTGAGTGCGATACCTGAAGAACAGAGGTCGATGATTTCGATTTTCCGGGCAAATTCGCTGAATAGGATGCGATCTTCCTCTGTCAGGGCGGCGAAGGAAAAGAATTCGATTTCGCATATGACGGAAGTGGCTACGTACTCCGCATCGGAAACCTTCTCCAAGACGGACGGATTGCCGGAAAGCAGCTGGACAATGGTATTGGTGTCCAAGAAGTAGCGTCTACCATTCATCGCGCAGTTTCCGCTGTTCCTTAACCGCATCCCCCGTCCACTTCAACCTTCCAGCTATCTCGGAAAAATCGTATTTACCCGGTTGCTTTCCAACCGGTGACTGCAAGAGGGTTATCAGAACATGTGCATGGGCCGGAAGCTTGCTTGCTTCAGGCCCCGTGACCCGTCCGTTATCCAGATTTGCTTCAATGGTTGTGTACATAATCAGTACCTTTAGCTGTTGGGAGGGAACTTATATCACCTCCCGAGCAAACTTGTGAATGCCTAAAGCCAAGGAAAGTCCCCCTCGCCGGAGCGGGGGCTTTCCAGCCCCCGTTCTGAATCCCGATCTATCCCATTTATTTTGTATTGTTTCCTAATTTTTTGATGGGCGGTCGCTTAAGTCCGACAGGTTGCCAGGCTAAACCACTCCCAGCAAGCGCCGCGCAGCAAGCACGCCCATGCCCGCCACCACGATAAAGCCCGCAACGGTGGGCTCCGGTATGACGGCCACATCGATGCTGTCGAGGCCGATGCTTCCGGCGGTGGCCGAAAAAGCGACTTCCGTATCCTTCGCGATGAACAACCCTTTGCTGAAATCGAGGTAGTCGCTCGCTTGGTTGCTTAGGTCGCCGAATCCGATGAGGAGGGGGTCATCCCCGCCGACCCGGATCTCAAAGGTTTCGCCTGCATCGAATAGGTTGAAGTCGATGCGGGTGATCCGGACATCCTTGCCAAAGGAGAGGAACATCGCCTCGCCTACATCGAAGGCATCTTCCCGCTCGCCGGACAGGGACGAATTGATCCCGAAATAGCCGATGTTGGCGTTGAGCGTTTGCGAAGCATCGCCGGTTTTGGCGCGGAGTTCCAACCCCGCAAACTCATAGACTTGGTTCGTTGCCCATGAGTCCGCAACCCCCTCCAGCAATTCCCCCGTGGTGATTCCCGCCGGTGATCCCTCGAAAACGATGGTGTCAGACCATCCGTTGCCTGTTCCCAAGAGGACGAGGCCCATAATGGCCGCCGCAATCGTGCATTGTTTCATTCCTAACCTCTTTCTGCATGGGGTTAGGGTGCCGCAGGCACGACGCGGAAAAATCCGGCCGGGTTGGCGGTGTCGACCATCCAATCGGCGTTGGTCGAAAACGGCGCGGAGACGGCCTGCCAATCGTTGGATGCAAGATGGCCGCTACGCTGGAGCACATAGTTGGCGGTGGGCACACCCGCGAACTCCACCGCCACATGGGCCATCCCATTGGAATTGGCGAGGGTGAGGGCAATTTCCTGCGCTCCTTCCAGCACGGTCACGTCGATGCCCTGAAGGCCGATTACGCTATTGGTGTTGCCCACATAAAAGCCGATCTCCGTTCCCGCCTCTACAACGAGGTTTGGATTGAATATTTGGCTGGTTTTGTTGGGTAGGTCCGCATAGCTGATTTCCAACGGCGCTTGGCCGTCAACGGCAACAACGAACATCGAATTGCTATTGAAGCCCACCAGGTCGAGCGCCGAAATTTCCAAGGTCTTATTAAACGAGAGGGTCATGACCTCGCCAGGATCCAACCGGGTCGTGGTATCGCCCTCTGCCACCGTTTTGTCCTTGTCATCAATTCCTAGCGAAATCGAGCTGGCGGTCGTATTGATTTCGTGGCGGTTGCTGCCTGAATGCGCCGTGACCATGAGCCCGGCAATTTCATAGACGTTGGTTGCAACCGGCACGTCGCGGGCACCCGTTATGAGTTCCCCCGTCGTTGTTGTCGTGTTGTCGCCTTTCAGAATGATCGTTTGAGCCTCCGCGCCCAGCACCACCAGCCCCGCACCCAACACCGTCGCTACTGCTATTTTCATCTGCATCTCCTTTTGTTGTCCCGCACATTGCGAGGAGGGAACGGTAGCAAACGAGGGGGAGACTAATGAAAGCAGTATTTTAAAGAGATTTTAGTATTATTTACTAGAAGCAGTCTTGCCGAGATACGCACGGAACGGAAGAGAAGTGGCAATACACAACCATTTGCGCCGAGACGATGCCGACCAACTGCTCCGGCAACTACTGTTGAGAATAAAAGACGGGATGCTTTGACCGCCGTTTTTTTAACCACCATGGCACCAAGAGCCCAAAGAATCGGAATCAACACTTCGTGCAACTTAGCGGGCTTCGTGGCTTGGTGTTTTTGCCAGTTGCCAACGTGGTCGCGGGACGGCTCGGCTGCGCTGGATCAATGTGTTTTTCACGAAGCGTAGCGCGCGAGAAAATCCTTGTAGGCCAAGGCAATCCCCGCTTTCAGCGAAACCTGCGGTTTCCAGCCGAGCGCGTTGAGGCGGGAGGAATCCATCAATTTGCGCGGGGTGCCGTCGGGCTTGGCGGCATCCCATTCGATGGCACCGTGGAATCCTACGACCTCCTTGACGGTCTCGGCCAGCTCCTTGATGGTGACTTCCTTGCCGGAGCCGACATTGATGTGGGACTGGACGGTGCCGGATTCATCCTCGAAGGCCATGGCGGCATAATCGGCGTTTTCGAGGAGGAAGACGCAGGCCTCGGCCAAGTCGTCGGAGTAGAGGAATTCGCGCAGCGGCTTTCCGCTGCCCCAGCACGACAATTTAATTTCCGATTTCCGATTTCCGATTTCCGATTGAGTAATGCCCGATTTTTCCAACCACCGATGGATGTCTTCTTCTGTACCTTTTTGTCTGTTTTCGTGGCTAAAAACTTTCTGCAAATCGGACCGGTCTCCGATTTCAAGAACCTTGGCCAAATGCATGCGGCGGATCAAGGCGGGCAGGACGTGGGAGTTTTCCGGATGGTAGTTGTCGCCGGGGCCATACATGTTGGTGGGCATGGCGGAGATGAAATTGGTGCCATACTGGCGGTTGTAGGCGTCGCACAAGCGGATACCGGCGATCTTGGCGATGGCGTAGGGCTCGTTGGTCGGTTCGAGCGGCCCGGTCAGCAGCGCTTCCTCCTTGATCGGCTGGGGCGCAAGTTTGGGATAGATGCAGCTTGAGCCCAGGAAGAGCAGTTTTTTGACGCCATGCACCTTGGCGGCATGGATGACGTTCAGTTCGATCATGAGGTTTTCATAGATAAACTGTCCGCGGTAGGTGTTGTTGGCCTGTATGCCGCCGACCTTGGCGGCCACCAGCACGACATACTCCGGTTTTTCGGTGGCAAAGAAGGTTTCCACCGCCGCCTGGTTCATGAGGTCGAGTTCATGGATGGAACGCCCCAGCAAGTTGGTGTAGCCGTGGCGTTCAAACGCCCGCCAGATGCCGCCGCCAACAAGGCCAAGGTGGCCGGCGATGTAGATTTTTGAATCACGTTCCATTGGTCTCTCCATTCAATCGTTGAACCGCGGCCCAGCCGCTCTTCAAGCCATTAAAAGCGCCGAACGATCAGCTCCGCGAGATCTGCAACCCCGTTTTTGAAAGCTCGATATCCACAAAGCGGGCGCGGGCGTTCAGCGGATTTTCCTCCAGAAGCTGCCGGATGCGCGACGCGCGATCCCGGTTCTCGGCGAGAATCAGCATATAACCGCCACCGCCGGCCCCGGCGAGTTTCAAGGCGGCATAGTCGCCTTCGATCCGATCGATCACGGCCTGCACTTCCGGCGGATTGGTGCCGCCATCCAGCGCGCGGTTGAGATCCCAGCTTCTGCGCACGACGTTGATAAATCCGTGCCAGTCGTCCCGCTGTGCAGATTCAAAGGCGCGGCGCCCGTTCCCGGCAATCTGCCGGATCAGGTCAAGGACTCCGGCATGGTTTAAAAACATGTTTTGCACAATCTCGCCGAGGAGGTTATGGGCCACGCGGGTGATGCCGGTGTAGTAAAGCAACATCTTTCCATCCTGCAACGCCTTGTCGAAAAACTCGCCGGGCGCACGCCGCACGACTGCATCCTGGCGAAGTCCCGGAAGGGTTTCGATGTATTTGGCACCGGGCAGCAGGCCGCCATACTGATCCTGCCAGCCGCCGCCACTGCCGAGCATCTGCTCCAGTGCGCTGACGCGCCGGGCGATTTCCATGCAATCCCAGCCCAGCCCGCAGAAATCGGCCAATCCGCCAATCAGCGTTCCGGCCAGAATGCTACTGGTGCCCATGCCGGATCCTTTGGGAATGGCCGCCAGCAGCGAAACCTCGATGCCGCCGCCGAAGTGCCGCAGTTGCTCGTCCAAGGCATTGAAGCGCTTGCCGTTGAAATCGGGATGGAATCCAACCAGCGCAAAGGCGGCACGCGCGATGGAAAAACCCGAGCCGATTCCGCGCCAGCCGCCGACATCCTCATACGTACACAGCTCCTCTTTCAGCCCAAGGTCGATGGAACGGATGACCAGCGACGGCTCTTGCGTCCGCCGAACAAACACCTGGATCGGAGGCTGCCCATTGAGGTTGACCGCCATGTTGAATACGCTTCCGCCGTGTTCCAGGCAGTAGGGCGGCGTATCGCTCCAGCCGCCGGCAATGTCGATGCGGGCCGGGCTGCGAGCCCATACAATCTGGTCTTCCATCACGGAACACACCGGAACAACCGGCTGCGAATGCAGCGGCCCGACAACCAGCTCGCCCAGCAGATGGAACGCCTTGCGGCGGCAGGCCTCGGCTTGTTCCTGCTGGCCGCGCGCCTTGAGAACGACCGAGCGGAACATTTGGTCATGCACCGGCAGCAGCCGGTCGCCGCGCCAGTTGATCTCCTCTTCGGGAACCAATGGCAATCCGGTGCGGGCATAGCGGTCGGCCGTCCGGCTGATATCGAGTTTATAAAACAGGCTGGAAGCGCCGTGGCGGGCCATCACCGGCAATGCCTTTTCCGAAAAGCGGCTGCGCTGGGCATAGAGCCGGACCAGATCCGCCTGCTGACCCAATTCCCGCGCCGAAAAGCGCTCCCCCTCCAGCCAGCCGTTTTTAAAGGTTTCGTTTTTCGGCGGATCGTCGGCGAGCAGCCATTGGATGAATTCGCCGGAGACGGCGCCGTTTTCAATTTTCGGAAAAAGCCGGGCAGTCTGCAGGTCTTCCCCGTCCGCCAGCCCGGCCTCTTGAAGCGTGATGCCGCGTTGTTCAAACCAGCGCGAAGCCGGGCGGCCCATCCAGGCGGTTCGTTCCGATCCGAGCGGGCCACGGAACGCATCGTCAAATCCGTAAAACCGGATGGCAAACCCGGTGCCGCCCAGCGGCACGGCGTCCAGGCATTGGCCGTCCGTCAATCCAAGTTTCCAATCATTCTCCGGCACGCCGGTGATGACATGCCGGCGCGTAAGTTTCCAGCTTTCGGGGATATGGCTGTTTTCAATCCAGAGCTGTTCGTTGGCTTCGCTGCGGCGGGCATCGAAAACGGAGTTCAGCACAAACTGGCGCGGCTGGCCGAGCGATGGGACGGCGCCAAGCCGGGTCTGATCCATCACTTTGTTCTGCAAGGCATACGAGGATTCGATGATGTCGCTGTTCTTGCCAAAGTGATAAAACTCACCGTCTGCAACCGGGACGACGGCGACGGAAAGCGCAGCGATTTCGTCATCGGCCTTTTCCGGCTGCGAGCCGAGATGCAGCGCCCATTCGCCGTACAGGTCGTACGTGGACGGAAGCCCGCCGGCAAAGGTTTGCGAATCCCCGTCCCAGCCGCAGCGGCGCAACAGGCAACTCACCGCGCGCGCGCTGAAGAGCCAGACGCCGACATCGATCAGGAAAAGATAATCGCGCGACAGTTCCCTGGTCCGCGCGGGAGCCGGCTTCTGCAAAAACTTTACGAGCTGTTCCGGATCCGTGCGGTCGCAGAACATCACCCCGAAATGGGATGCCTGCTCCGGCGTAGTCCACATGCCGAGCAACACGACGTCCGCGTCGGGAATCGATTCGACAACCCCTTCGAGCAGCACATCCCCACTGGCCACGGCCATGCGTTTGCCGGCCGATTTTTCGAGCACCCGGCGCAGGAATGGTTCCTGCATGTCGAGCAGCGTCTGATCCAGGCTCTGTCCATATTTCCAGCGCAGAGCCGGAACCGGCATGAAGAGCTTTCCGGTGGCCGCATACGCCGGCAGGCGCCGGCTTTCACCACCGGAATGAATCAGCAGCTTTGTGCCGCTTTCCAACCACTGGGAAAAAGATTCCGTGCCGGAGTTGCGCCACGCCTGCTCGAGCAAATAGGCGGTGCCGCCGCCGGAACCGAGCTGCGAGCCGGGAGGATCAAACGTCGCAAAACAGCGCGCCGCCAGGGCCGGATCGCAATCCGGCAGGCTTCCGCACATGTTGGGCGGCAATGAAAGTAAAAGCTCGGTAGCCATTGTTTAACCGCGGCGGAGCCGCTTGTCTCCCTGTTAGAAGCCCTTTGTGTACGGAGCGCCGTCGAGGATCTTGAGGTCGCCGTCGGTCATGATCTTGACCAGCTCTTCAAATTTGACTTTCGGCTCCCAGCCTAGTTGCCTTTTGGCCTTGGCCGGATTGCCGAGCAGCTGTTCCACTTCGGCCGGGCGGTAGTAGCGTTCGTCCATGCGGACGATGATTTCGCCGGTGGCGGTGTTCTTCCCGACCTCTTTCACCCCTTCGCCCGACCATTCAATCTGGACGCCGACGTGGCCGAAGGATTTTTCGATGAATTCGCGGACGGTGTGCATTTCGTTGGTGGCCACAACGTAATCGTCCGGCGTCTCCTGCTGAAGCATCATCCACATCATTTCGACGTAGTCGGGGGCGTAGCCCCAGTCGCGCAGGGCGTTGATGTTCCCCATGTAGAGGCACTGTTGCAGGCCGCGCGAGATGCGGGCCACGGCCATGGTGATCTTGCGGGTGACGAAGGTTTCGCCGCGGCGGGGCGATTCGTGGTTGAAGAGAATGCCGTTGCTGGCATGCAGGCCGTAGGCTTCGCGGTAGTTCTTGACGATCCAAAAGCCATACTGCTTGGCGACGGCATAGGGCGAGCGCGGATAAAACGGCGTCGTTTCCGTCTGCGGGACTTCCATCACCTGGCCGTACAGCTCGGAGGTGGAGGCTTGGTAGAAACGGGAGGAAACGCCGGTTTCGCGGATGCTATCGAGCAACCGCAGGGTGCCGATCGCATCGACCTCGGCCGTGTATTCCGGCACCTCGAAGGAGACCTGCACGTGCGACTGCGCGCCGAGGTTGTAGATTTCCGTCGGATGGATCTTCTCGATCAGGCGGTTGAGGTTGCTGGAGTCGGTCAGGTCGCCGTAGTGGAGGAACATTTTGACGCCCGTCTCGTGCCGGTCCTTGTAGAGGTGGTCGATGCGGTGCGTGTTGAAGGTGCTCGCGCGGCGGATGATGCCATGCACCTCGTAGCCCTTCTCCAGCAGCAGTTCCGTCAGATAGGAGCCGTCCTGCCCCGTGATGCCCGTGATTAGTGCTTTTTTCATCTTTTTTATTCCTTTGTTATTCAAATACCGGAGCTGCGCTTAGCAGAGGCAGCGTCCTGTCCTTTCCCGAAACGACCATGCCCTCGACGGTTGGCCATTCGATGCCGATGGCCGGATCGTTCCAGATCACGCCATATTCGTCGCCCGCAGTGTAAAAATCATCGCACTTATAGATGAAATCGACGTGGTCGCTGAGGACGAGGAAGCCATGGGCAAACCCTTTCGGCACGTATAGCTGATGCGCATTCTCCTCCGAAAGGATGGCGCCCACCCAGCGACCGAAGGTCGGCGAAGTCCGACGCAAGTCGACGGCCACATCGAAAACCTCCCCGCGAATCACACTGACCAGCTTGGCTTGCGGATGCTTGTGCTGGTAATGCAATCCACGCAGGACGCCTTTGGTTGAGCGGGACCAGTTGTCCTGCACAAACCGTGCATCAATGCCTGCTGCGGCATATTGGCCGGCATGGTGGGTCTGCTGGAAGAATCCGCGTTCGTCCTTGAAGCGCCGCGGCTTGATCAGCTTCACGTCGGGAATCTGTAAATTTTCAATTTCCATATTGTGCTTAGTGCTTGGTCATTCGTGCTTAGTGCTTGGTCGTTCGTGCTGAGTGCTTGGTCGTTCGTGCTTAGTGCTTGGTCATTCGTGCTTAGTGCTTGGATTTAAGGTACTTGATCAATCCACCAATAATTCTGCGGGCATCCTGCGCCGTGCTGTATGCGATTTGAAAGTCGTGATCACTAATATACTCATTATCCAGTGCCGCATATAGGCAACTCATTACTTCCGTGGCTGATCGCTGCGCATAGGTCAGAAATCGAATGAACTCGGCATCACTTCCTCCATCAAAACCTTCGGCAACATTGTTCATGATCGATACAGATGCCCTAGTGATTTGGTCACGCAATCCAAAGTCCTTGAGAAATTCCGGGCGACGAACATAGCCATAGATCATTTGCGTAAGCTCACGGCCTTTTTTCCACCCTTCAATATCTTCAAATCGCTCAATCTTCATGACAAAACTTCCGTACCAAGCACTACGCACCAAGCACTAAGCACTAAGCACTAAAACGCCCCCTCCGCAAGGCGGAGGAGGTATTGCCCATAGTTGTTTTTTTCCATCACCTTGCCCAGTTTGATGAGCTGGTCGCGGTCGATGTAGCCGAGCCGGTAGGCGATCTCCTCGATGCAGGAGATTTTCAAACCCTGCCGCTTCTCGATGGTTTCGACGTAGCTGGAAGCCTCGTGCATGGAATCGTGCGTACCGGTGTCGAGCCAGGCAAAGCCGCGTCCCAGGTTTTGGACGTTCAACTCGCCCCACGCCAGGTATTGCTTGTTCACATCCGTGATTTCGAGTTCGCCACGCGCGGAAGGCTTCATGGTTTCGGCAATCTGCACCACGCGGTTGTCGTAGAAGTAGAGCCCGGGAATCGCAAAGTTTGATTTAGGCTTGGCTGGCTTTTCCTCAAGCGACAATGCCTTGCCTGCGGCATCGAACTCCACCACGCCATAGCGTTCGGGATCCTGCACCGGGTAGGCGAAAATCGTGGCACCGCGCCCGCGTTCCATGGCGGCATGCAGCATGCTCCGGAAGCCATGGCCGAAGAAGATGTTGTCGCCCAGTACCAGCGCCACCGAATCATTTCCGATGAACTGCTTACCAATGATGAAAGCCTGCGCGAGGCCATCGGGGCTGGGTTGCTCGGCATACTGGAACGACAGGCCAAACTTGGAGCCGTCGCCGAGGAGTTTTTCAAACATTGGCAGGTCGTGCGGGGTACTGATCACCAGGATTTCGCGAATGCCGGCCAGCATCAGGGTCGACAGCGGATAATAGATCATCGGCTTGTCGTACACCGGCAGCATCTGCTTGCTCACGACCTGGGTCAGCGGATACAACCGCGTCCCGCTGCCGCCTGCTAAGATAATTCCCTTCATGTCGCGTCTCCCAATTTACGAATCCGTTCAAGCTCTTCAACATCGATCAAATCCTTGCCCCGTCCAGCCTGTCTCTTGGCGGCCAGCAAATCGGAATAGGATACCACTTTCATTTCAAGTCCCGCGATCTCGACCAGGTTGGCCTGTTCAAGGACTTTCGCCGTTGATTGCGAACTCATCGACGTGAGCAGATCGATCTGGTTCGGCTGCTCACCCAGCGTGATTGCGGCACCGGATTGCATGAACGTTTCTTGCGTGAACCCGGCATTACCAAAGCCGAATTCCGCCAACGACCGCACAATTCGCTCAGCATTTTCGGCCGAAGGAAGAACTAGCAGGTCGAAGTCCATCGTCATCCGGAGAAACCCATAATGGGCCACGGCAAATCCGCCGCACACCGCAAACTCAACGCCGTTCTTTTGAAACAAAGCGACGAGATCCCGCATGTCGTCGGAAAAAAACATCAATCCAATTTCCGTATGTGGACTACCCGCCTCAACGCCTCGTAGGGAAAGGCCCTATTGCGCAACTCAATGAACGCCGCCATCCGTTCTGCCGGGCTCATGCGCAACAGATCATCGCGACGGAAATCGTCCTGTTGCCCCACGGTTCCGATCCTGACGATTTTCTTGATCATTTTTTCCCGAGGCGCTCTCCTGAATATTTCTTTTCGCGGATCGGACGCCACCACCACCCGTTGTCGATGTACCACTGCACGGTGCGGCGGATGCCGGTGTCGAAATTTTCCTGCGCCTTCCAGCCGAGTTCGGTTTCCAGCTTGGTGGCATCGATGGCGTAGCGCGCGTCGTGCCCGGGGCGGTCGGCAACGAAGGCGATCAAGTCGGCGTAGGAACCCGAGGAGCGCGGCTTGAGCTCGTCGAGGATTCCGCAAATCGTCTGCACCACTTCGAGATTCGTACGCTCGTTGCGGCCACCGACGTTGTAGGTCTCGCCCGGACGTCCTTTTTCAACCACCGTTACCAGCGCGCGCGCGTGGTCCTCGACATAGAGCCAGTCGCGGATGTTGTCGCCCTTGCCGTAGATTGGCAGCGTTTTTTCATCAAGCGCGTTCAGGATGACCAGGGGGATCAGCTTTTCCGGGAAGTGATACGGCCCATAGTTGTTCGAGCAGTTGGTGATGACCACGGGAAGCCCATAGGTGTGGAACCAGGCCATGACCAGGTGGTCGCTCGAAGCCTTGCTGGCGGAATAGGGCGAACGGGGATCGTAGGGCGTCGTCTCTTCGAACAGGCCTTCCGCACCCAGAGAACCGTAAACCTCGTCGGTCGAAATGTGATGGAAACGGAAGGCTGTTTTCCGTCCGTCGGTCAGCGCCCCCCAGTATTCACGGGCGCATTCGAGCATCGTATAGGTGCCGACAATGTTGGTTTCGATGAAGGCCGCCGGACCGTCGATCGAGCGGTCGACATGCGACTCCGCCGCCAGATGCATCACCGCGTCGGGCTGAAAATCGGCAAACAAGGCCGCGACCGCCGGCCGGTCGCAGACATCCGCCTTTGCAAAACGGTAGAGCGGGCTGTCCTGGATTTCCCGGAGCGACTCCGGCACACCGGCATACGTTAGCTTGTCGAGGTTCAGCACCTCGATGCCGCGTTCCTTCACCAGATGGCGGCAAACCGCCGACCCAATGAACCCCGCGCCCCCCGTAACC
>JBGSLE010000297.1:0-14495 GCA_041740875.1 Pontiella sp.
CACGCCGCGCGCTTCGAGCCGTTTCGCATAGTCGGCCGCGCGATCGGGGGTGCGGTGCGCCGAGATCACCCGCGTTTCGTGCGGGATGCCGAAGCGGGTGAGAACCGCTTGGGTCTCCTGCATGGTTCCCATATCGGATTCGCTACCCATCACGATCGATACGACTGCATTTTCTTTTTCCATTCGTTTTCCCTTTCCGATGATTGAGATCGTTGCGTATCGCGGTGCGCCGCCCGCCGGAGACGGTCGTTTATGGCAAGCCCAAGCCCGGTGTCGGGAACCCGCTCCGCGAGGATGAGATCAAGACCAAGCGCATCGAGCCGGTGCATGGCGGCAAATAGGTTGGCGGCGGCCTCCCGCAAATCGCCCTTGGAGGAGAGCACTTCGACCGCCGCGAAATCATCGCGATCGGACGGCGGATACAAGGTTAATAACCCGATGCGCTTTGCAGCATGAGATCGTTCAACGTTTTCACGAAAAATCAGGGGGGTCCTGGTTGCATAATGCCGCGAGAGCTGACCCGGAGCCGCCGGACGATCTGTCGCGTGGGACGCGCGCCCCAACGGTCCGATGACGCGCTCAATCTCCTCGACCGCAATCCCTCCGGCGCGCAGCAGGACGGCGGTCTCTCCCGCCAACGAGACAATGGTTGATTCCACCCCAACGGAGCAGGCTCCGCCATCCAGCACTAAATCGACCTTGTTGCCCAATTGATCGAGCACGTGCTGCGCCGTCGTGGGGCTGGTCTGCCCAAACGGATTGGCGCTGGGGGCGGCTATCGGCGCATCGGCAAGGCGAATCAGCTCCAGTGCCAGCGGGTGCCTCGGCATCCGAACCGCCACCGTGGAAAGTCCGGAGGTAACCAGATCCGGCACACGCTCGTTTTTGGCCAGAACCAGCGTCAGCGACCCCGGCCAGAACGCATCCATCAACGCCTTCGCTTTCGCCGGAACGCGGTCGACCAAAAGCGCCAGTTGATCGAGCGAACCCACATGAACAATCAGCGGATCGAAATGGGGCCGTTGCTTGATCTCAAAAATGCGGGCGACGGCCGTCACGTCGAAGACGTTGGCACCCAAGCCATAGACGGTTTCGGTCGGGAACGCCACCACGCCGCCCGCCTTCAGCAGCTGCGCCGCCCGCTTCATCCTTCCGGGATGTTCGCGCTCCTGTTGCCGCATGAGGTGGCGTCCGATCATCCAGTCGGCCGCTTCGCGAATGCCCGCCACCACGGTTGCTCCGGCAGGGAGCTCGGCGCGGTGCTGTTGTCCGTGCCCGGTCAATACGTAGACGCCTTCCGCTCCGGCGTTTTCGGCAAACTGGACATCATGCGGATGGTCGCCCACCGCAAACGAACGGGAGAGATCCACGCCGCAATCCCGCGCCGCTTGTTCCATGAAAAGCGGATTGGGTTTCATGCAGGCGCACTGCTCGTCGCGCCGGTGCGGGCAGCAATAGACCTGCTCGATCTGCACCCCTTCGAGCCGCAACTGCTCGACCACATGGCGGTTGACCCGATCCGCCTCGACCGAGGTGATCAACCCCTTGCCGATGCCCGACTGGTTCGTCACGATGAAAAGGCGGAATGTTTTTTGAAGCCGCCGCAGGGCCTCCGCCGTATCCGGGAAAAAGACCACCTCGCCCGGATCGCGCAAGTGCCCCCGGTCTTCAATAAGGGTTCCGTCGCGATCCAAAAAGACTGCGGATACCGTCTTTTCTTTGTGGTTGGCTTTGGGTGAGTTCATTAGCGAGAACCGATTGGAACATAGGGCGTCTGGGTTGGTCCCGTATAAATCTGGCGCGGCCGGTAAATGCGGGTTTTTCCCTCATCCCGTATCTCTTTAAAGTTGGCGATCCAGCCCGGCATCCGGCCGATGGCGAAAATGACCGTGAACATTTCGGTCGGAATGCCGATGGCCCGCATGATGATGCCGCTGTAAAAATCGACGTTGGGATAGAGCTTCCGTTCCATGAAATAGGGGTCGTTCAGCGCGGTCTCTTCCAGCAGCCGGGCGATATCCAGCAACGGATCGTTGATTTTCAGGGTGTTCAGCAGATCGTCGCAGGCCTTTTTAATGATGCGGGCGCGGGGATCGTAGTTCTTGTAGATCCGGTGGCCGAAGCCCATCAGCCGCTTGCCGCTGGCCTTGTCCTTTGCAGCCGCGATGAACCGCGAGCCGTCGTCGCCCGCGCGATGGATGTCTTCCAGCATTTCGATGACGGCTTGGTTGGCTCCGCCATGCAACGGCCCCCACAGCGCGCAAACGCCCGCCGCGGCGCTGGCCATCAGGTTGGCCTGGCTGGAGGCCACCATGCGAACCGTCGAAGTGGAACAGTTCTGCTCATGGTCGGCATGCAGGATGAAAATCAAATCCAGCGCGCGCACCACCTCGGGCTTGAGTTCATAATCCTCGTAGGGGGACGAGAACATCATGTGCAAAAAGTTGGCGGCATAGCGGTAGGACGGTTTGGGGTAAATGATCGGCAGCCCGCGCGATTTGCGGTACGCAAAGGCGGCGATCGTACGCACTTGTGAAATCAGCCGAGCCGCATACAGATCGAAATCCGGGGCCGTTGAGCAGTTCATCGCCATGCCGGGGTAGTAGCAGCTGCTGGCGTTGATCATGGCCGACAAAATCGCCATCGGATGAGCCGTGCTGGGAAACCCT
This sequence comes from Pontiella sp., assembly GCA_041740875.1. Taxonomy (GTDB): domain Bacteria; phylum Verrucomicrobiota; class Kiritimatiellia; order Kiritimatiellales; family Pontiellaceae; genus Pontiella. The sequence goes on from JBGSLE010000297.1 coordinate 2,670, forward strand.
TCGAAGTGATGCTTCATGTCCTCGTGCAGGTTTTCATTCTGCGTCAGCAGACCGGAAAACTTCTTCAGTTCGGCGTCCGTCGGCAAATGGCCATAGATCAGCAGATACGCCGTCTCGACAAAGCGCGATTTTTCGGCCAGCTCTTCGATCGGAATTCCGCGATAGCGCAGGATCCCCTTGTCGCCGTCGATGAAGGTAATGCTGCTGGTGCAGGATCCGGTGTTGCCGTAGCCGTCATCCAGGGTGATGTATCCGCTGCGGTCCCGCAGGCTGGTAATGCCGATCGCCCGTTCGCCTTCGGTTCCGATCGTGATGGGAAGATCGTACACCTGACCGTCCAGGTTGAGCTTTGCACAAGGCGTCATAGCCAAACATCCCTTTCCGCTTTACTTGATTGTTCCGCGCACAAAGCGCTCGATGCGTTCCAGCCCCTTTTCAAGGTTGGCCATGTTGGTTGCATAGCTGATGCGGATGTAGCGGTCTGCTCCGAAGGCAACGCCCGGCACGGCGGCCACTTTTTCCTGCTCCAAAAGGCGGGCGCAAAACTCGGCCGACCCCAGGCCGGTGGCCGAAATGTTGGGGAAGAGGTAGAACGCGCCCTTGGCATCGAAGCAGCTGATGCCGGGGATTTCGTTCAGCCGTTTGTGCGCATAGCGGCGGCGGCGGTCGAACTCCTCCAGCCATCCGGGAAGATGGTCCTGCGGCCCGGTCAGGGCGGCGACGGCTCCCTTTTGCGCAAAACTGGTCGGGTTGCTGGTGCTGTGGCTTTGAATCGCGTCAATCGCCTTGGCGATCGGTTCGGGCGCGGCGCAAAACCCAATGCGCCATCCGGTCATGCTCCAGGCCTTGGCAAAGCCGTGTACGACGATGGTATGCTCAAAATGCGCCGGGCTGAAGCTGGCCATGCTTTGGTGCGCCGCGCCGCCGTAGAGCAGGTGCTCGTAGATCTCGTCGCTCATGATGAGTACGCCAAACTCGATGCAGACATCGCCGAGCGCCTTGAGCTCCTCCGGCGAATAGACGCTGCCGGTCGGATTGCTCGGAGAGTTGAGAATCAGCAGGCGCGTGCGCGGGGTGATGGCGGCGCGCAGTTGCTCGGGCGTTATTCGGAACCCCGACTGGTCGGTCGTCTCCAAAATGACGGACGAGGCCCCGGCCAGCTTGACCATTTCAGGATAGCTCAGCCAGTACGGCGCAGGAATGATCACTTCGTCGCCTTCCTGGCAGGTGGCCAGAATGACATTGTAGCAGGAGTGCTTGCCCCCGCAGGAAACGATGATTTGACTCGGCTTGTAGGACAGCCCGTTTTCCCGCTTAAACTTATCGGCTATGGCCTGACGCAGTTCGGGAACGCCGCTGCTGGGGGTATATTTTGTGAATCCCGCCGCAAGCGCCGCCGCGGCGGCGTCCTTGATGTGCTGGGGGGTGTCGAAATCCGGTTCGCCCGCTCCGAATCCGACCACGTCCAGGCCATCGGCCTTCATTTGTTTCGCTTTGGCATCGATGCTCAGTGTGAGGGATGGCGACAGCGCCGCCGCATTTTTCGAGATTTTGTAGTCCATTGCGTTCTGCTCCTGTTTGAATTTTTAAAAACAAAAAGGCCGCAACGCGTGGTACGCATTGCGGCCTATCTTCTGCCGGCTCCCAAGGAGCCCTCAGTCAATCCACCGGAAAATCGGAAGGGAAGCTAGAGATCGCCGTGGGTTTCGTCAACTTCTTTCGGACGGTTCGTTTTCAAGCGTGAAAAGAATGACCCGTTCCCCGGTCACGGTGCTGATATCGGTGTGGAGGGAGACCACTTTCTGTCCCGTGATCAATTCGACGACGGCGTCGAGCAGCGGGCGGCTTTTTTCGATCAGCTCGATGCGCATCTCCTTGATCAGCTTGCGGCCCCGCTCGCTGTTTTCGGTGTTGGCCAGTTGCAGCTCGGCCTTGGTCAGAACGCCTTTGAGCCGGACGATAATCATGTTATCCACGACAAAGGTGCGCGTTTCCAGCGGCCCGCGGCCCATGTATTCTTTTTCGAAATCCATGACCGCATCGCTGATTCGGTGCTCGATCTGTGTCTCTTTTTTGTGGGGCATGGGGGAGATGCTAGCCGATGGATTCGCCGTTTGCACGGCTTTGTTTTGTCGTCTGATACATCCCCGTTATCTTGAGCCACGCTTTGTCAAACTGCTTGGCCGTGCGCTTTGAATCCTGCGTGAAACTCCACCCGGCCCTGGGGAATATGGCCATCCAAAGGCAAGGCGAAGAAGACCTCGTCCGGCACTCCTTCAATGCCTAGCCCCGGAACATTCTGGAACCCGAAGCGCCGGTAGTATTCGGGATGTCCCACGAGACAGCATCCCCGGGCACCGAGATCCTTCAGGCGCGATATCCCCTCCTCGATCAACGCGCAGCCAATCCCCCGGCGCTGGTATTCCGGCAATACCGACACCGGCCCAAGGCCGTACCAGTCCGGGGAACCGTCGGAAACCGCCACCGGTGAAAATGCAATGTGTCCAACCACTCGCCCATCCATTTCCGCTACGAGCGAGACCGTGAGCGCCTTGGCGGCGCGCAGCGCGGCAACGATGAATTGCTCCGTATGGTTGCTGATCGCCAAGGACTTGAACGCGGCGACCGTGACCTCGGCGATGGCGCCGGCATCTGCGACTGTTTCGCTTCTGATGAGTACCTTGTCCTTCACCTATCTGGATTCCTCTCTTGGTTGGCCAACGACCACACGTCCGGGGGCTCTCATGTCAGATCGAAATGCGGGTTCCACGCCACCTCCCACAGAAATCCATCCGGGTCGGCGAAGTATCCCGAATATCCGCCCCACTCCGTCTCCCCTGCCGGCTTCTGCATCGTTGCCCCGGCGCTCTGCGCTTCGGCCATCACGCGGTCCACTTCCGCCTTGGAGTTCACATTGTGCGCCAAAGAAAACCGCCGGAAGCCGCTTCCCGGATCATTCACCCGGGCATCAGCGGCCAACTCCTCTTGGGGAAAGAGCGCCAGCCATGTCCCCGGCAATTGAAAGAAGGTGACTCCCGGAAAGTCGCCGTGCGTCGGCAGTCCCAGCCCGTTTTTGTAGAACGCGGTGGAACGCGCGAGATTGGTGACCCCCAGCGTGATCATGCTAATCTTTGGTTTCATTCATCCTCCCAACGTTGTGCTGCCCCGGTGGGTGCCCATCAGAACCCCAGTTGCTTTTTGTCGAGCTTCTTCTCGCCGACGGCCTTTTCGGGAGCGACATCGACGATGAGCTGGCGCAGCTCCTCGACCCGTTCGGGATAGAGCGCGGCCAGGTTGCGGGTTTCGCCGGGATCTTCGGCGAGATGGAACAGCAGACCGGGTTCGTCGACCTTGGTTTCGACAAATTCGCCGATGCCGCCCCGGTCGGTGACGCTGCCGGGCGGAATGTATTTCCAGTTGCCCTTGCGCACGGCGATCTGCGTGAGCGCCTCCTGCAGCAGGTGGTCGCGCCCCTGTTCCGATTGCCCGAGCAGCACGGGCAATAGGTTTTGGCTGTCCTGCCCGGCGTTCGCGGGCATTGGCTGGCCGAGCAACGCGGCGACGGAGGCGAAGAGGTCGAGCTGGCTGACGAGCGCATCGGAAATCCCGGGCGTCACCTTGCCGGGCCAGGAGACGATGAAGGGCATGCGGGTGCCGCCTTCCCAGCGACTGTATTTTCCGCCGAGCCACGGACCGGCCGCTTGGTGGCCGCCGTTGCGCTCGATCGCGCCCTCCCAATAGCCGTCGAACAGCACCGGGCCGTTGTCGGAGGAGAGGATGATCAAGGTGTTGTCATACTCTCCGTTGGCCTTGAGTTCCGCGACGAGGCGGCCGACGCACCAGTCGAAGACGGCGAGCGCGTCGCCGCGCGGGCCGAGGCTGGAGGAACCCTTGAACCGGTCGTGGATCACGCGCGGAACGTGGTTTTCGTTGGGTGCGTAGTAGAGGAAAAAGGGCTTGTCCTTGTTTTGGCCGATGAAGCCGACGGCCTTGGCGAGGTAGGTATCGGCCATCTCCTCGTCGATGAAGCGGGCGCGTTGACCGCCGCTCATCCAGCCGATGCGGCTGATGCCGTTGACGATGGTGCCCGAATGCTGCTCGTCGGCCTGCACCTTGAGCAGGTGCGGATGCGAAATGCCGGTGGGCTCGTTGCCGATCTGTTTCGTGTAGTCGACCTGCACCGGGTCGGCCGGGTCGAGGTTCACGATCCGCCCGTTCTCGATATAGATCGACGGCACGCGGTCGGCAGTGGCGGCCATGAAGAAGGAATAGTCGAAGCCGCACTCCTTCGGGCCGGGCGAAATGGTTCCGTTCCAGTCGAGCGGGTGTTCCGGCGAGCCGAGGCCGAGGTGCCACTTGCCCACCAGCCCGGTCGCATAGCCGTTGCCACGCAGGAACGAGGCGATGGTCGGGCGCGTGGGATCGATGATCAGCGGCGCGTTGCCCGGCAGGATGTGCGCCTCCTTGTTGCGGAAGGCGTATTCCCCGGTCAGCAGCGAATAGCGCGAGGGCGTGCAGGTGGCCGCCGAGGCATAGGCCGACAGGAAGCGGACGCCCCCCGCGGCCAGCGCATCGATGTTGGCGGTATCGACGCCGGTGCCGCCGTAGCAGCCGAAGTCGCCGTAGCCGATATCGTCGCCATAGATGATGACGATGTTGGGTTTTTCCGCCGCAAAGGCGGCGCCTGCAAGCGCAGCGGCGGCAAACGCGCCAGCCAATAGTTTGGTCTTCATTGAATCACTCCACGCATGGGTTAACGGATAGTCTTGGTCAGCAGAACAGAAACGACCGGAAAAACGTAGGACAAACACGCCGACATTGCAACCCCCTGCGGCACGATAACCGGTAAGCGCCAACCCACGGTTTTATGTGCAAAGTGGTGCCCAGGGCGGGAGTCGAACCCGCATGGCCGAAGCCGAGGGATTTTAAGTCCCTTGTGTCTACCATTTCACCACCTGGGCATGCATCGGGCGCCACACCGCAAACGAATCACGAAAGCGTGCCGGCAGCCAGGCCACGCGCATTCGGGTGTCGTTAAACCAACCTTCCTAGCTGGGCAGCTTCTCCTATGGGCGACGCATGACCGGCCGGAAAAAGGCGATTCAAGGCGGGCAAGCTATCACAAAGAAACCGGAACGCAAGTACAGGTGCGGCAAACTCTCGAGGTGCGTCGCTGCGCTGGAAGATCCGCCGCCAGATGCGGCAACGGAGTCTCGGCGAGCGTCTGGCCCTCTCGCGGCAAATGGACGGCTGCTCGTGTTGAAAAAACGATCAACGCGTAGCGGGCGGACACCCCGGAAAGAATCCCGCCTTTTCCCTTTTTCTTTCCAACGGGTTCCCGATAGCATGACCCCGTTTTGCAGGCTTGCTGGAGAACATGCCGGATCGATCAAGGGATGCTATCCATCAGGAAAATCGCCTTTCGAGCGGTAAAACGGCATGTTGCGTGTTGCTCCCGACACCAGCGCCGTTCATCCGCGCGCAAAAGGCTGTTGGATAATATGATATTCGATTTATAAAATGAAAAACAAGAGAGCAATCCTAGCAATCGGGATCATACTGATCATTGTTAGCCCATTCATCGCATATGAAACTTTCCTCTTCTGCATTCACGAATTTAATCCTGACTACAACAAAATTGATCGGTGTCTGGACGCAGGAGGAAAATGGGATTACGAAAACAGGGTTTGCATTCAGGAAGTAAAACAAGTTCACGAAACAGAAAATAACTAATCGAACCAGCGCGTGGACCTAACGCGGTAAAACGCACATTTTTCATGCCTGACGTTTGTTTCCCGCGCAGGTCACACGTAACGTTACCCGCGCGGCTTGAGCTGGGGGAAGAGGATGACGTCGCGGATGGCGTCGGAGCCGGTGAGCAGCATCATGAGGCGGTCGATGCCGATGCCCATGCCGCCGGTGGGGGGCATGCCATATTCGAGCGCGGAGAGGAACTCCTCGTCGATTCTTGATCCGTCGCCGGCGGCCTGTTCTTCGAAGCGCTTGCGCTGTTCGAGCGGGTTGTTCAGTTCGCTGTAGGCCGGCGCGATCTCCTTGCCGCCGATGATCAGTTCGAAGACATCGACCAATTCCGGATTGTCGGCGCACTGGTTGGCCAGCGGGACGAGCTCGACCGGCAGGCGGGTGATGAAGGTAGGCTGGATGAGGGTGCCTTCGATGGTCTTGTCGTAGATTTCGTGGGTGACCTGCTTGAAGTCCATCCCCTTTTCGATGAACACCTCGAGTTCCTCGGCCTTCTTGACGGCGTCATCGAGGCTCTTTTCAAACCAGTCGGCGCCGAGGCGTTCGCGGATGAGGTCGTAGTAGGCCACTTCGCGCCACGGGGTCTGGAGGCTGATGGCGTTGCCCATCCATGTAAATTCCAACGTGCCGAAAATGGTCTGTGCGAGATGGGTGAAGAGGCTTTGGATCAGCTCCTGCATGGTGCGCATGTCGCCGTAGGCCTGGTAGATTTCGAGCGCGGTGAATTCGGGGTTGTGCGTGCGGTCGAGCCCCTCGTTGCGGAAATTGCGGTTCATTTCGTAGACGCGGTCCATGCCGCCAACGATCAGGCGCTTGAGGTAGAGTTCGGGCGCGATGCGCATGAAGACATCGACATCGAGCGCGTTGTAATGGGCCGAAAACGGCTTGGCCGCCGCGCCGCCGGCGATCTGCTGGAGCATCGGCGTTTCGACTTCGTAATAGCCGCGCGCATCGAGGAACTTGCGGATTTCGCGCGTCACCAAGGTGCGCTTCTTGAACAGCTCCATCACTTCCGGGTTCGCGATGAGGTCGAGCGAACGCTGGCGGTAGCGGGTTTCGACGTCCTGCAAGCCATGCCACTTTTCCGGCAGCGGCAGCAGCGCCTTGGAGAGCATTGTCCACGAGGCGATCCGGATGGTCGGCTCGCCGGTTTGCGTGACAATCATTTCGCCTTCGGCACCGATGATATCGCCGAGGTCGAGCAGCTTGAACGCCTCGAAGGTCTCCTCGCCGAGGATATCCTTCTTCACCATGAGCTGGAACCTGGCCGATCCGTCGGAGATCTGGACGAAGGCCATCTTGCCCATCTTGCGCATGGCGACGATGCGGCCGCAGGCCTTGACGACGCGGCCTTCCGCAAACGTGGCGTGCAGCTCGTCCAGCCGGGCGGTGCGCTCGAACGCCTTGCCGAAGGCCGGGAAGCCGGCGGTTTCGAGCTTCTGCATGTTTTCAATCCGCTGCTGGCGGTATTCGTTGCCGGACAAGGTTTCGCTCATGGGTTTCTCCTGGAAAATTGGCCGCGAACCATAGGGTTTCGCCCGGAGCAAGGCAAGCCGCCAAAAGTCCGGCAGGCAGTAAATCTGCTCCCGGCGGGTCAGGTGACCGTCCCGCAAGGTCCCTGTCCTGTGGGGCCGGTGACCCCACCGGCCATTCTCGGCGGGTCGGGTGACCCGCCCTGCAACTGCTCTGTCCTGTGGGGCCGGTGACCCCACCGGCCATGCGGCGGGTGGGTCACCCGCCCTACAGCTTTCGGCCTCTCGCTCCGCCAGACCCCGCATCCGCAGAACACGGTCCGACCAGCCAAAGATGCTTATTCCTGTTTGATTACACGCGCTATTGACCTGCGGACAGGACGGCACGGAAGCCCAAGTGGTCGCCAGCGCCGCCCGGGGCGCGGTAGGATCTATCGGCAGCTCGGCACCCGTCGGCGAAGCTGTACCAATTGCCGCCTCGCCTAACGCGGTCGGAGCCCGATGACGGTCCGCGAGGATCCGACGTCGGCGAGACCCCATAATACGCTTCTTCGTACCAGTCCCAGCACCATTCAAATATGTTTCCTGACATGTCGTGGAGCCCGTAGCCGTTGACCGCAAACGAACCTACCGGCGCAGTGTAAGGTTCCCCGCCCGTCGCGTAGGTCGGGTGGTATGTGTAGATCGAATAGGGACTGGTGTCGTAGGAATAGGCAGATCCGTTAGCCCTGTAGTTTGCAAAGTCATGGTTGATTGTGTAGCCCCACGGAAACCGATTATCTGAAAGTCCGCCTCGCGCGGCCTTTTCCCACTCGGCCTCGGTCGGTAGGCGATAGCCGTTGGCATTCCAGTTGCAGTCGGGATCGGCCAGCCCGGTCTTGTAGACACTGCCGCTCACGGCATAAACCGGCGACAACCCCTCCTTCTGGCTGCGAGCGTTGCACCATTTGATCACGTCGTGCCAGTTGACCGCATACACTGGATGGTTCGACCCCTTGCTGGAACCGGTATTATTGAAGCTGTATCCGTTGGCTACCGCCCAGGTGTAGACCTCGTCCCACTGCGCCTTGGTCACTTCCGTCTTGTCCATGTAGAACGCGCTTACGTACACCGAATGCACCGGACGTTCATCGGTGTCCCCCTCGAAGTTGTCACCCATGCTGAAGATGCCGCCGGGAACATAGACCATTCCATCAGGGATGGCATACCCACGGAGCCGGAAAAACATGGGAACCTTCAGCCGCACCATGCCATTGCTATCGGCAACCAGCTCGTTAAAAACAATCGCCTCATTGGCGTTTGTAAACGGATCTTCCAAACTGGAAGCCCACTCCACAGTACAGGTGGAACCCGGCACCATTCCACTGGATCTCAACACCCCGTTGGATTCCCACGAAACCACGAGCTCCGCCGCAGGCGCAGCCATGGCCACCACACACAGACCCAGCACCACTCCCATATTATGCTTCTTCTTCACAAGAAACCCCCTTGTTGGTTTGTTCGCATTCTCCATAAAGACCCATAAATGACAACATGCTTCATCGCCATATTTGTGTTGGGCGGAATAACGAAAAACTAACGCGTGGATGGGGGAGGATTACGCCCAATCGGCCAGGCGCAAGTTGGGGTTGACGTCTTGCGGTTCGGGGCCTGTTTTGCCGAGGCGCGCTTTTTCGCAGGCGACCCCGGCGATCATGGCGGCGTTGTCGGTGCAGAGCGAAGGCGGGCAGAGCAGCAGCGGAATGCCGGTGGCTTCGGAGAGCTTGACCAGCTTTTCGCGCAGCACCTTGTTGAGCGAAACCCCGCCCGCGCAGGCGAAGGATTTGACCGGAAAACGCTCCAGCGCCCGTTGGAGTCGTTGCACGAGGGCGTCGGCCACGGCTTCCTGGTAGCTGGCGGCGAGGTCGCGCAACTCGTCGCCCTCGGGCGCATGGTCGAGGTTTTTGACGTGGGTGAGCAGCGCGGTCTTGAGCCCGCTGAAGCTGAAGCAGAGGTTGCGGTCGTAGTGGTAGATCCATTTGCCGCGGTCGACATTGTCGAGCCCGCGCGGGAAACGGATGGCCGCCGGATTGCCGCCTTCGGCGGTTTTCTGGATGACCGGGCCGCCGGGATAACCGAGCTTGAGGACGGCGGCGGCCTTGTCGAGCGCCTCGCCGGCGGCGTCGTCGATGGTGCGCCCGACGACCTCGTATTGGCCGGGGCCGCGCATCAAAACCAGACTGCTGTCGCCGCCGGAAACGAGCAGGCCGAGCAGTGGAAAGGCGTCGTGGTCGAAGGGCGCATCGGGTTTCATGAAGACCGAGTGGAGGTGGCCTTCGTGGTGGTTGACGCCGATGAGCGGCTTGCCGAGGCGCTGCGAAAGGGTCTTGGCGGCGGCATAGCCGATGAGTAGCGAGCTGGCGAGGCCGGGGCCGTAGGTGACGGCGATGGCATCGATCGATCCGAAGGTTTCGCCCGCGCCCGCCAGCGCTTCGTTGATGATCCCGGGCAGTTTCGCGACGTGGTTGCGCGAGGCGATTTCGGGCACGACGCCGCCGTAGGGGCGGTGCTTGGCGATTTGCGAGTAGATGGCGTTGGAACGCACCACGCGGCCATCTTCAACGATGGCGGCGGCGGTTTCATCGCACGAGGTTTCGATGCCCAGGATTTTCATGGCGGATATAAAGAGGGGCTTGAATGGATCATTCAAGCCCCGTTTAAACCTAATACGACTTCGTAGCCGTTAATGAAGAATGATGATTTCAGAATGAAGAATGGTCGGACTGCGACAGCTTATTGTTGAAAAAGGCCAACGCCGCCTGCATGTGAGTTGCCCCGTTGGGGCACAACGTACCGCCTCACGGGGAGTCCACCATTCATCGTTCTGCACTCTTACTTCTTCATTTTCACACGGAAACCGGGTGGCTACATGCCGAGCAAGCCCTGGCGTTCGGCTTCCTCGTACTCCTTCATCTCCTTGTCGAGTTCCTCGAAGGCCTTGGAGGCGCGGAAACGCTCGTAGAGGTGCTTGGCGTTGTTGTTCTTCAGCGATGCGTCGATGATTTCCGGATCGAGCACCATGAGGATGTAGGCGGTGGTGATGCCGTCGTTGATTTCATACTTCTGCATCTTCGGCACCGTGCCTTGCAGGGTTTGCGAGGTGATCTGCTTGGTGGTGGAGCTGAAGAGCTGGTTGATTTCGGAACCGCTGGCTTCGCCGACTTCCTCGATGAATGCCTTTTCGAGGTTTTCGATCTTCACCTGGACGAGCTGGGCCAGGTTTTTGCGGGCCTCGACCTTGGCCTTGGTGATGGCCAGCTGCGTGTTGCGGGATTCGCCGAGACCGACGGAAGCCATGCCGCCCTTGTCGGTGATCTTCGCGACCTCTTCCTGCATGTAGTCGAACATGGATTTGTCGGAATCCATCTTGGGCTTCGAGCGGCACCCGGAAAACCCGATGCAGACCGCCAGGGCCATCAAACCTAAAGCTGCGCGTTTCATCTCAACCTCCTGTAGTTTATCCCGCCGCGCGGGGCACCAGCCCCACGACTCCTATTGCGCTAAACATTATCCAAAGAACCGAAAGCAGCCGCAACTGTTTTTTGAGTGCATCTCCATCCTTCGTTTGGCTAGGATGCGCCCCACATGAAAATCCTCGTGCTATCCAACCGGCTGCCCCATGCCACCGTGGTGGGCGGACACCGGCTGATCCACCAGCGGATCCGCCAGCTGGCCGGGCGCGGCCACCAGGTGGGCGTGGCCTCGTTCGTCGAGCCCGAAAACGAACGGTTCATCCCCGGCCTGCGCAGCCAAGTGTCCGAGCTGGAAACGGTGCCCGCCAACGAACGCCGCCTGCTGGTGCGCATGTTCCGCGACTACGTCAGCCCCTCCATGCCCGCCATTTTCTGGAAAAACCATTCGAAAACCATGATGCGCCTCGTGGGCGACATGGTGGAGCGCGGCAAGTACGACCTGGTCCTGGCCGAGTTTGGCGAGATGGGCCTCTACCTCTACCGCAACCCCTACCTTTCCGCCGTACACAAGGTGGTCTCCTGCCACCGCTGCCTGGCGGATACCTTCAGCAAATACATGGAAACCTCCGGCGTTCCGCCCATGCTGCGCCTCAAAAGCGCCTCGCAGATCCACATGGTGGAAAAGTACGAATTCGAGATGTACCGCGCGATGGACCACATCCTCACCCTCACGCCGGAGGATCGCTTCACCCTGCTCAACTCCGCACCGGAGCTGCCGGTTTCGGTCATTCCGCCCGGCATCGACTTCGAATACCTCGAACGCAAGGAGGCCGTCGCAAAACCCGCCCACCCCATCCTCATGATGTGCGGCTATTTTGCCGACAAATCCAACCACGATGCCGCCATGTGGTTTGCCCACGAGGTCTGGCCGCGGGTTTCCGGCCACCATCCCGGCCTCAAGCTCTGCTTTGTCGGGGAGGGCGCCACCCACGACATGCAGCGGCTGGCCGACAAGAACGAACGGGTGGTCGTGGCCGGCGCAGTGGACGACCTGCGGCCCTACCGCGAGCAGGCGACCATTTTCATCAACCCCATGCGGCTCGGCTCGGGACTGCGCATCAAGGTGCTCGAAGCGATGG
>JBGSLE010000298.1:0-5860 GCA_041740875.1 Pontiella sp.
CGCAGCACCCGTGCGGGCGAGTGGGAACCCCGGTGGATGTCGCCGATCTCGTGGCCTACCTTCTTTCCGACCGCGCGGGCTTCATCACGGGACAGGAGTTTGTCGTCGATGGCGGCATGACCAAGAAGATGATCTACGCGGAATGAACCCCTCGCTGCTCATCATCACCGGCTGGGCGCACGGGCCGGAGACCGTCCAGCCGATGGCCGAGGCCCTGTCCGACGGCTTTTCCGTGGAAATCCTGACGGGCGCGCACGTTCTCCTCAAACGTGCCATTCCCGATGCGGATTTCATCGTCACCGGTTCGATGGGCGGGCTGCTGGCGCTGGAACATCTGCCGAAACTGTGCAAAAAACTGGTTTTGATCTCCTCGACCGCCCGGTTCTGCGCCACCGAAGGCTATCCCTGCGGCACGCATGAAAAAATCCTCAAGCGGATGATCGCCCAGCTCCAGCGCGATCCGCAGGCGGTGCTGGCCGAGTTTTTCAAGAACGTCCATCACCCGCGCCGGGAAAGCCGCCAAGCCGCAGCACGGCGGCTTGAGGCCGCGCCCGACTTGGCCGAACTCGTCTCCGGACTGGAATACCTCCTCGCAACGGACCTCCGGCTAAAAGTACCGTCGGTTCCAGTTCCCGTCCTGCTGCTGCATGGCGCGGAGGATCGCATCATTCCCGCCGCGGCCAGCGAATGGCTCCATGCCCACCTGCCCGACAGCCGGCTGACCCTCATTCCACACGGTGGCCACGCCCTGCCCGCCCACCACTTTTCGGCCACGGTCAACGCCGTCAGGCGCTTCCTTCAGCCGGGGTAAGCTCATCAGGTAGCCGATCGAAGGTCACCTCGGCGTTGCGCAGCCTGCGGTAGATTAGGCGCTGGCGCACCGTCGGCTGCCAGTTGAGCAAGATGCCCGCTATGGCCTCCCACATCGAAACCCAGGAGGCGATCACCAACCCCTCGGCCACGAGGCGATCGAACAGGCTGCCGACGAGGTCGAAATGGCTGTTGAGGTAGATGGATCCCGAAAGCATCGAAAATCCCAGCGCGAAGAGCGTGAGCGCGGTGCGGAAGGCCGCGCGCAGTTCTCGCGTGTTCCGGGCGATCAGGTAGTCGAAATAATTGTTGATGCTGCTTCCAACGCGGCGCTGGATTGCCTCGTCGATGCTCTCGCCGAGGGAAAAATTGATGCCGAAGGGCTCGCGGCCGAGTTCGCGCGCCGACTCGATCAGGTATTCGACCAACTCGTCGTCCAGCTCCTTGCGGACGAACGGGGCCTGCTTGTCGAAATCGTCGTAGAGGTCGCTGACCTTCGCCGCAGCGATATCGACGACCAGCCTGCCGCGCGCATCGCGGCGGTAGCGCTCAAGGATCTCTTTTTTCATGGCCATCCGGGACTCCGGCGATTCGTACGATCACTGCACCACCCGCTTCGTGCCCAAAGTATGCGTCCGAGGCCTTTTCGAGGCAAGCTATGGATTGCATTGCCCCATGAAAAGGGGCACTCTGCGCGGCTGTCCAGGGGGAAGAAACCATGATCGGAAAACGTTTTTCAGCCGCAGCCGAAACCTACGACCGCCACGCCCGTCCGCAGCTCGCCCTAGCCCAGTCGGTCATCGCCGCACTGCCCGAAATCTACCCCGAACAGATCCTCGAACTCGGTGCCGGCACCGGCCAGCTCACCCGCCTGCTCGCCGACCGCTTTCCCGACGTGCCCATCGACGCCGTAGACGTCGCCGAAAAGATGGTCTTGCACAGCCGCGCCAAATTTGCCCGCTTCCCGCAGCTCAACTGGATCGTCGCCGACGCCCAGACCTACCGGCCGGACGACCGCTATCCGCTCATCGCCTCCTGCGCCGCCCTGCACTGGGCGGTCGATCTGCGCGAAACCTGCGCCAACATCTACAGCCTGCTCGAACCCGGCGGCTACTTCGCCCTCGGCATGATGCTCTGCGGCACGCTGCGGGAACTGCACGAACTCCGCCACGAGATCGCGCCCGAAAAGACACCGGCCGTCACCCTGCCCACCTTCGAGGAAACCAAGGCCTGCCTCCAAGACGCCGGCTTCTTCGTCGAACGCCGAAAACACTCCGAAGAGGAGATCATCTACTCCGACGCCAAGGCCTTCCTCAAGGCCATCCACGAACAAGGCGTCACCGGCGGCAAGGTGAGCATCGGCAACGCCCCGCTCAACCGCACCGAACTCGGCCAGCTCGTCGCCGACTACCAGGAAAACTACCCCTCCGACGGCGGCGTCTACGCCACCTACGAAACCGCCACTTTCCTGCTGGTCAAAAACTAGCCCATGGAAACCTCCCAGCTCGAACTCACGCCCCACGGCTTTGTCGTCTGCCGCGATGCGGCGGAGCGCGGTCTGGCCGTTTTTTCGGAGTCCGACGCCGCCGGGCTGGTGGCGCTGGCCGGCCGGAAGCCCGCGTTCGAGGGCGATGCCTCGGTCGCCTACTGGAAGGAGTTCGGCAGCCTCTTCCTGCGCGCGCTCTGCCATCTGCCCGAGGATGGAAAAGCCGAAATTCCCACCCCTAATGCCACGGAGCTGGCGGAACGGGTGCTGAACGCCCCGCCGATGCGCGGCGCGGAATACCTCTCGCCCGAAACCCTTGTCAACCTCTGGCGGCGGCTCGAAGCCTGGACCCGGGAGCGGTTGGCGCAAAGCAATCTGGCGGAATTCCTCGCCGCGCACGCCCCGCTCTGGGCGCGCGTCGGCCGCGTCACCCTCCACCTCGCCGAAAACAAGGGCGATCCTGAATTCCCCTTCGCTTTCATGGCCACCTACGCCACCGGCCTCTCGCAGGGCGGCCGCATCCAGCAGTTGCCGCTCGGCCAGGCGCTAAAGGAATACGCCGGCGCCAACAACAAGCCCGCCTTGCTCAAGCTGCTCTCCCCTATCCACGCCGCCGCAAAGAACGATCCGCTGCTCGCCGACCTCGTCGATACGGGCGACGTCTTCCACCCGCTCGTCTGGCTGCCGTCGGAGGCCTACGCGTTTTTGCAGGCCATTCCCGCCTATGAAGAGGCCGGACTGCTCGCTCGCCTGCCGGACTGGTGGAAGAAAAAAGGCCGCCGCCCGCAGGTCGCCGTCACCATCGGCGAAGAGAAGAAAAGCACGCTCGGCATCAACGCCCTGCTCGATTTCCGGCTCGATGTGGTGATCGATGGCCAGCGCCTCTCCCGGCAGGAGATCCGGGAACTGCTCGCCGGCGGCGACGGACTGGTTTTGTTCAAGGGTCAGTGGATCGAGGTCGACCACGAAAAGCTGCAACAGGCGCTCGACCACTGGGAAAAGATCGAGCGGCATGGCGGCGTCTCCTTCGCCGAAGGGATGCGCCTGCTGGCCGGCGCGCCCGCCAACCTTAAAACAGAAACGGAACTCGACGAACACCGCGAATGGGCCTTCACCCAGCCCGGCGAATGGCTTGCCGAAACCCTCGAACAATTGCGCAAGCCCGAACAGCTGGCCGTCCCCGAAACCCTCCACGCCACGCTGCGGCCCTACCAGGAAACCGGCCTCAACTGGCTCTGGTTCTGCGCCCGCACCGGCCTCGGCGCCTGCCTGGCTGACGACATGGGCCTCGGCAAAACCATCCAGGTGCTCGCCGCCCTGCTGCGTAAAAAAGCCGATGCCCCCGAAGCCAAGCCCGCCCTGCTCGTCGTACCCGCCTCGCTCATCGGAAACTGGAAACGCGAAGCCGCCAAATTCGCCCCGTCCCTAATCCTCCAGATCGTCCACCGCTCCGAAAACGAAAACCCGCCGGAAGGAGAAACCCCTGACCTGGTGGTCACCACCTACGGCATGCTCGCCCGCCTCGGCTGGTTCGCAGAAACCGAATGGAGCTGGGTCGTCATCGACGAGGCGCAAGCCATCAAGAACCACTCCACCCGCCAGGCCAAGGCCGTCCGCGCCCTCAAGGCCGACGCCCGCTTTGCGCTGACGGGTACGCCGATCGAAAACCGCCTCGGCGATTTGTGGAGCCTCTTCGATTTCCTCAACCCCGGCCTGCTCGGAAGCGCCGCGCAATTTTCCGACTTCGTCAAAAAGATCCAATCCGGCAACCGCCAGCACTATGCCCCGCTCCGCCGCCTCGTCGGCCCCTATATCCTGCGCCGCCTCAAGACCGACCGCGCCATTATTTCCGACCTGCCCGAAAAAACCGAAATGACCGTCTTCTGCGGGCTCAGCGCCGCGCAGGCCAAGCTCTACCAGCAAACCGCGCAAGTGATGATCGAGGAACTCAAGGCCGCCGACGGCATCCAGCGCAAGGGGCTGGCACTGACCTACCTCATGCGCTTCAAGCAAATCTGCAACCATCCCGACCAGCTCACCGGCGCGGCCGCGTACGACCCGAAACAGAGCGCCAAATTCCAGCGGCTGGAGGAACTTTGCGGCGAGATCGAATCGCGCGGCGAAAAGCTGCTCGTCTTCACCCAGTTCCGCGAAATCACCGAACCGCTCGCCGACTGCCTCGCCGGGGTTTTCGGCCGCCCCGGCCTCGTCCTGCACGGCGGCACCGCCGTCAAGAAACGCCAGGAGATGGTCGAGCGGTTCCAGCGCGAAGACGGCCCGCCCTTCTTCGTCCTCTCCATCAAGGCCGGTGGCACCGGCCTCAACCTCACCGCCGCCTCGCACGTCGTCCACTTCGACCGCTGGTGGAACCCCGCCATCGAAAACCAGGCCACCGACCGCGCCTTCCGCATCGGCCAGCAGAAAAACGTCCTCGTCCACAAGTTCGTCACCGCCGGAACCCTGGAGGAAAAGATCGATCCCCTGCTCACCGAAAAGCGGCAGCTCTCCGACCAGATCCTCGAAGGCGGCGCCGAAAAGGCCCTCACCGAACTGAGCAACGACGAACTCTTCGACCTCGTCCGCCTCGACCTCTCGGCCTCGTCGGGGCTGTAGCCGACGCCAAAAAAAACGCCCCGGGAAACCATCGTCTCCAAGGGCGGATCGCCGGGAACGTGCGGCCGGCTAGAATTCGTACAAGGCGCGCAGGCTGGCGCCGACCGCGGAATAGCCGTCGCCCATGCGCCCGTCGAGGGAGAGGGTGAACTCGACCACCTTTTCATCTTCGAGCAAATTGCGGGAGCTGAGCGCCAACCCGGCCTCGACCAGGTCGCTCACCGGCGACTGCATGCCGAAGGTGTAGTTTCCGCCGCCCCCCGCCAACGAATAGGCGATGTCGTCGGCTTCGTCGTTGAATTCGTGCAGCCAGTTCAGGTGGATTTCCGGCATGAGGTCGAACGTCGCGAACCGGTGCATCGTCCCGACCTTGGCTCCCAGCAGCGATTGGATGCTCAGGTAGTCGTAGTCGTCGATCACCCGCGGCACGGCGTTGTTCGCCGACTCGGTGTAGCCGTCCTGCATAAAGTAGCCGCCTTGGAGGGCCAGCGAGGGGGTGAAGAGGAACCGGCCGTTTCCGACGGCGATCTCCTTGCCTCCGCCAAGATAGAAGGCGATCTGGTCGGCTTCGGTGTCGCCCTTGGTATCGAAGGCCGTACCGGAACGGGTTTCGATGGAGCTGCGGCCATAGCTGATGCTGGCGTCGCTGAACCATTCGAGCGTGCCCCATGCGGCGTAGAGCACGCCGAAACCGGTGGTGGCTTCGCTGGCGTCGCCGTTGTCCTGGTCGATGTCTGACCCGGCGTAGCCGCCCGCGACGCCGGTGAGCAGTTCGCCATGCGCCTTGTCGATGCCCAGCACCGTGCCGTACACGGTCTGGTCGTAGCCGGAAAACCCTTCGCCGGCATCGCGATCAGCCTTGCTGCCATAGCCCTTGATCCATAGCTGGGATTGGCGGCCATACAGCTCGCTGCCGTAGCGGTGCGGCCCCAGGGCCCCGCGCGGTTCGTC
>JBGSLE010000299.1:0-8058 GCA_041740875.1 Pontiella sp.
ATAGTCCGGCATTTCCTGGCCGCCGAAACGGCGGGACGTCATGCTGGCGCCCCCTTGCGCATCCTCGACATCGGCTCGGGAAGCTGCGACATCCCGCTGGCGGTGAGCCGGTGGGCGCGCGCGCGCGGCATCTCCCTGCACTTCACGTGCCTGGAGACGGCGAACCATGCGGTTGACCTGGCGCGCAGGCAGCTGGCCCGGGCGGATAATCCGGATGTGCAACTGCTTCAAGAGGATGTCTTCACCCATCAACCCGCCGAACCGTATGATTATGCCGTGGCCTCCATGTGCTTCCATCATTTCAGCAATGCACAGATCCTCACGCTGCTTCAGAAGCTCCGTGGCTTTGTGATCCACAGCGTGTTGATCAACGATCTTCGGCGCTCGCAATGGGCCTCCCTGGCAGCAAGACCGCTGCTGGTTGGCACAGGTGCGCCAACGGGGGTGCGGCATGACGCCTTGCTCTCCATCCGGCGCGGCTTCAAACGCAATGAACTGAACACCTTGTTGCAACAACTCGACCGCGTCACGGTTTCCGTGGAGCGGGCCCGCTGGTTTCGAATTGCTGCCATCGTCCAATTTTTGCCCTGACAATTTTTATGTACCTGCACGCCCTCACCACCGGCTTCCCACCTGTAGCGTTCACGCAAAGCGAGTGCGGGGACATGAGCAGTCCATCGGCGCTGTTCGCCTAGGAACGGGCCTTGCGCGACGGGTCGCCCGATGAGAGGGCCGACTGGTGGTTGCCGCGTCGGACGATGAAGAGGTCTCCTTCTTAATCGCCCAAGGCCAAATATGGGGTGAACACCCCATGGCCCAAGTCGGTTTCATTGTGCATATAATCTAGATCCAAGCCCAAGCCACAACGACGTTGCCAAGCTTGCCTTGAGCAAGGAATGTCTATGAATGAAAAAACAGTATACTGGTGGCGAACCATCAAGGAGGCCCGTATGCGTTGGGCGGACGAGGATGGCGACCAGCGCGCGGCCGCCTTTGGCTACTATTTGCTGCTCTCGCTTTTACCTTTGACCCTCCTGCTCGTGGCAGCCGGGTCGCTCTTCGTCGAACGCGAAGCGGCGATTCAAGCGGTCGTTGCGTTGGTCAACCACTATTCACCACTGACCGGCGAGCAGGAGCGCGAGGCCGTGGCGACCATTAACGATTGGCTCAATGCGAGAGGCAGGATTAGTCTGACGGCGCTGCCGCTGTTGCTTTGGGGCGCGATGAAATACCTGCGCACATTGATTCGGACGACGAACCGCATCTGGCATGCGCAAACCTACAACTGGTGGCGGTTGCCGTTGAAAAGCCTCGGATTGCTCGGCATCACGGCCAGCGCCGTATTAATCGGCATCCTGCTGCCTGCGGCGGCGGAACTGGTGCGAGAGGGGCTTGCCACCCAACATGGATTTCCCCAATGGGCGTTTGTCCTGATGTTCCATTTCATTCCGGGTATCGTTTTGTTCTACGGATTGATCATGGTCTACCGGCTGGCCCCCAGCCGCCCCATCCGGTTTTCCGATGTCTGGTCCGGAGCGCTGGCTGCGACGGTCGTGCTCTGGCTGGGCCAACGGCTGTTCATGGTTTACGCGTCGAACCTCGCCAACTTCGATGCGCTCTACGGTGCCCTCGGCGGCATCATGGCGTTCCTGCTGTGGCTTTACCTTTCGAGCTGCGTGGGCGTATTCGGCATCTGCTTTTGCGCGGCGCGGGCGGAGATTCGGGGAGAGTTAAACGAAAAGGGTTGAAAACCATGAAACGCTCGCATCGCCACACTTTACTGCTTCGGCGAGCGACATGGTTCGCTGCTCTTTATGGCGTGCTGACCGTGACGGTCTCGGCGCAGGAACCGCCACCTAAGGCCGACGCACCGCCAGCGGAGGCCGTTGCAAAGGAAGAGCTTTCGCCGGCTCCCGCGATGGTGGACGTCAATCCCATCGCGCGTGATGAAGAGATCCGGCAGCGACTCCAGAGCGTCCTTGATGCGACGGATTGGTTCACCGATCCGGTAGTCCGGGTCGAGCAAGGCGTCGTCTTCCTCAAAGGTCGCGTGGCATCCGCTGAACTCAAGAAGTGGGCGGGCGAACTGGCGCGCAATACCCAGGACGTCGTCGCCGTGGCCAATCGGATGGAAGTGATCGAGCCGCCGATATGGGACTTGGGTCCGGCATGGCACGGACTGATGGGATTGTGGCGCGACCTGCTGCGTTCTCTGCCCTTGCTTTTTATTGGGCTGATCATCCTCGGATTGTCCGTGGGCGCCGGACTTCTGGCCGCGCGGGAAACGCGTTCGCGGCTTCGTCACCGGATTCAAGCGCGATTGCTGCGCAATGTGATCGCGGGTGGCATCGGAATGCTGGTTTTTCTTGTTGGCACCTACATCGTGCTTCGAGTCTCCGGACTCACCCAACTGGCGTTGACCGTGGTGGGGGGCACCGGTCTGGTCGGTCTGGCCGTGGGCATCGCTTTCCGGGACATCACGGAGAATTTCCTAGCCAGCATTTTTCTGAGCATGCAGCGGCCGTTCGAGACGGGCGACTTGGTCGAGGTTTCCGGCATGACCGGATACGTGCAGCAGTTGAACGTGCGCACCACCATCCTGATGGCCCTGGATGGAAACCTCGTGCAGATTCCCAATGCCAGCGTTTACAAGAGCAATCTCCGCAACTTCACGACCAACTCCAACCGGCGCGAATGTTTTGATATTGGCATTGGCTACGATGATTCGATCAACGAAGCGCAGGAAGTCGCGCTCCACGTGCTGACGGAACATCCGGCGGTGCTGAACGATCCCGAGCCTTTGGTGCTGGTCGATAGCCTGGGAAAGGCGACCGTCAACCTGCGCGTGTATTTTTGGATCAATGGCCGCCAACACAGTTTGGTGAAGGTGCGCTCTTCGGTGATCCGGCTGATAAAACGCGCCTTTCAAACGCACGGCGTCTCCATGCCCGACGAGGCGCGCGAGGTGGTATTCCCGCAGGGGATCCCCATCACCATGCTCGATGGGAAATCGGAAGGGCCGCCTGTCGCCCAGGCAGAGGAACAACGTCCAACCGAGGGGCCGTCCGAAGAACCCGATGTCGTGTCCACCAATGCGGAAGGCGGGTTGCAGAGCGAGGCGGGTGTTCTGGACGAACAGGCCCGCCAGGCTCAACCGTTGCGAGACGGGGAGAATCTCCTGCCAAAGGCTCCCGACAGCCCCGCCTCTGAAAAACCGCCGCGATAGTCATCCGCCCAATCCGGTTAAATTGGGAGTTTCCAATGAATAAACTCAAACACCTCTGGAGCAAGCTGCGCGCGAGCTTTTGGTTTCTGCCGGCGTTGATCGTCGGGTTCAGCATGGTTCTTGCCTTCGGTTTGGTCGAAGCAGATTCCTCCGGAAGCCAGGCCTGGATGGCCGATTGGCCACGCCTGTTCGGAGCCAATGCGGCAGGCGCTCGCGGGACGCTGGCCACCATTGCCAGTTCGTTGATGACCGTGGTGGGCGTCACGTTCTCCATGACCCTGGTGACCCTGGCGCTTGCTTCGAGCCAATACACGTCACGCATTCTGCGGAACTTCATGAGCGACCACTCCACGCAGATCGTGCTCGGAATCTTCACCGGAATTTTCACGTACTGTCTCATCGTGTTGCGCACTATTCGCGGGAGCGACGAGGGCGGATTTGTTCCGAGCCTGTCGGTGGCTTTCAGCGTCGTGCTGGCCATCGGCGGTATCGTCACCCTCATTTTCTTCATTCATCACATCGCGTCTTCGATCCAGGCCTCGAGTATTATTGACTCGGTGACGAAGGAAACACTGGCAGCCGTTGACCGGCTTTCGGCGGAGAAACGAGAGCGAGAGCCGATGGCCGACGAAGCCGATCCGTCCCTGCTCCCGCTGCCGACGCGAAACTGGCAGTCCATCATGGCCAGACGCAATGGCTACCTCCAGAGCGTGGATAATGCGGCGCTCCAGCGCTTGGCGCGGAAGCATAAGACCATCGTGCGGATGGAACGCGGCATCGGCGAGTTTGTGGTACAGGGCACCCCGCTCGCCTCGCTCGCCCTGGAGAACCCGCCGAACGAGGAGATCGTTACCGCGCTGAGGGCGGCCTACAGCATCGACCGCTACCGCACGGTGGAGCAAGATTGCGCTTTCGGCATCCGCCAGCTCGTGGATATAGCGTTACATGCGCTCTCACCCGGCATTAACGACACCACCACGGCCGTGATGTGTGTGGAATATTTAACGGCGATTCTTGCGCGACTAGCGCCCCGTAAAATTCCTTCACCGCGCCACTATGAGGTGGGGGAACTGCGGGTAATCTCCATCGAACCGACCTTTGCCGGCCTGGTGGCCGAATCGTTCGATGAAATCCGAGGCAGCGCCGAAGGCAACGTCACCATCCTGTTGCGGATGTTGGACGCGCTACAAACCATCGCCAGCCTGACGGACAGCCCGAGCCGCCGGGGGGTGCTATGGGAACAGGCGGAGTGCATCGCCGAATTGGCCGGGCGCAGCATCGAGTCCCCGCGCGACCAAGCCCGGTTTCGGAACCGTCTGGCACGGGTGCGCAAAGACCTTTTGTGAGATTACGATCCCCCGAAAGCGAGAGCCAACGCGCATTGACCGCGCTGGCGCAGGCGACGAAACATGGCAACCCGGGGTTTCCTCCTCCTTTAAACCGGGAGTTTCGAGTACGAGGACGAGCGCGGGGACGTTGTTCGTTTCGCACCTTGACCGGTGCTCTACAGGATGGGCGCCATGAGGGCGCAGAGGTTTTCGCCCAGCTTTTGTACCGGAGAGCGTTGCAGCCAGGCGTTGAGGTTGAGTTCCGTGCTCAGCCCGATATCGTCGAGAATGAGCTGCTTGAGGTTGCCCATGGCGGTTGCGTCGTCGAAGAGCACGGTGGTTTCGTAGTTGAGTTCCAGGCTGCGGATGTCGAGGTTGGCGGTGCCGACGAGCGCAACGGCGTTATCGACCACCATGGCCTTGGCGTGGATGAAGGGGGGCTTGCGCAGGAAGAAGCGCACCCCGGCCTCCATGAGTTCCTCGAAGAGCGCCTTGGCGGCCATGTCGGCAGACTTGTGGTTGTTTTTTTCGGGGACGACGATGCAGACATCGACCCCCCGGCGCGCGGCGGAACGCAGCGCCTTGATCAGGTCGGTCGGCGGAACGAAGTAGGGGGTGACGATGAGGATCTGCTGGCGGGCCATGATGATGGCGTTGAAGAAGGCTTCGCCAACCATGCCGGGCGGGGCGGAAGGACCGCTGTCGATGACGCGGGCCCGGGCCTGGCCGACCGAGAGCAACTTGGGGAAATGGGCGGCGTTGAGCAGGGTTTCGATGGGTTGGTCGGTCATGAAGTACCAGTCGCGCAGGAAGGAGATCTGCAACTCATGCACCAGCGGGCCCTCGACCTTGAAATGGTAGTCGCGGATGGCCGCTCTGCCCATGGCGGTGGTGTTTTCCTTTGAAATGTTCACGCCGCCGAAGAAGGCAATGTGTCCATCCACGACCATGTTCTTGCGGTGGTTGCGCAGGTTGAGCTGGAACTGGGCCTTGAAGGGGTTGGCCTGGGTCCAGCCGCATATTTCGAAATTGGGGTTGCCGCCGTATTTCCGGAACAGACCGCCAAGGTAGGAGGATGTGGAGCCGAACCGGTCGAACATCAGCCGGACCTTGACGCCTTGCTCGGCTTTGGCCTGGAGGGCGTCGAGGAAGAGCCTGCCGGTTTCGTCGGGGTGGATGATGAAGCTTTGCAGGTGGATGTGGTTGCTGGCGGAGCGGATGGCCTGGAGCATGAGCGGGTAGGCCTGGTCGCCGCCGGCGAGGGGGGTGATGTCGTTGTTACCGAGCAGCGGATGCTCGGGGGAGAGGACGTCGATGGACATGTTGAGATCGCGGGCCAGTGCGTTTTCGAGCGTCTCGCTGCTGGTCCGGAAGTCGAGGTGCCAGGCGTCGAACCCCCCCGTGGCTTCGCCCGCCTGGCGGTCGCGCTGACGCATCATCAGTTGGTTGGCGGCCTGCTTTTTCAAGCCCTTGTTGGGTACGCGGTCAATGCCGAAGGAGAGGTAGCACAAGGGACCGAAGAACGGGAACGACCACGCCACGAAGATCCACAGCAGCGTTGCGCTGGCATTGCGCCGGCGATGGAGCGCGTGCAGGGCAACCCCCGCGAAGGCGGCCAGGTGGGCGGCAGAGCTTAACACAACCCAGTGGGTGAGCTCGGAGGTGGTCGGATCCATGGAGGGCATTGTAGGGACGCGGGCCCAAATTAACAGGCGAAAATGGAGGGCGCGGTATTGCCATCCCTTCGGAAGCGGATACATTGGGCACATGAGGTTTCTGCTTTACAACATTTGCTACGCCACGCACGGCAACCAGATGAAACTGCCCTTGCTCGGCATGCTCGGACGCACGCAGAACCAGCTCGACGAAATCATCGCCTTCATCAAGCAGGTCGATCCCGACGTCGCGGGCCTGATCGAGGTGGATGGCGGCTCCTACCGTTCCGGGCGCACGAGCCAGGTGGAGAAGATTTCCGCCGAGCTGGGCCATTTCCACGCCTATTGCTCGAAATATGCCGCCGACTCGCGGTGGCAGCGCATTCCGCTCTACAACAAGCAGGGGAATGCGTTCCTCGCCAAGGACACGATTCGCGGCGAAAAATACCACTACTTCGAGCGCGGCATGAAAAAGCTGGTGTTCGAACTCGAACTCGAGCACGTCACCTTCTTCCTCGTGCATCTCGCGCTGAACTACAAGATCCGCCAACAGCAGATCCTGCACCTCTACCACATGATCAAGGAGACCAACCAGCCCTACATCGTCGCTGGCGACTTCAACGCGTTCACCGGCGACCGGGAGATCCAGCTGCTGCTCGCCGCGAGCGGCATGCAGAACGCGGACACCTTGATGCAGCCCACCTATCCGAGCCGGAACCCGAAACGGCATCTCGACTTCGTGCTCCACAGCCCCAAGATCCGGATCAACCGTTTCGAAATGCCGAAGATCCAGCTCTCCGACCATCTGCCGCTGGTGGTCGATTTCGAGGTGGTCGACGTCAACGGCTAGCCTCCTCCTTGAAAAAACGCCCGGTTTCCAGGAAGTGCTTGGTTTGCGCGATGACGCTGCGGTTGCGCATCATGCAGGCGTGGG
The DNA here is from genome assembly GCA_041740875.1 of Pontiella sp. Lineage (GTDB taxonomy): Bacteria > Verrucomicrobiota > Kiritimatiellia > Kiritimatiellales > Pontiellaceae > Pontiella. Next base: position 7,144 of record JBGSLE010000299.1, read on the forward strand.
TGGCGTGGAGCCGCACGAAATCGGTGTACTGCTGCGGCCTGACGCGCGCGAGGGAGACCTTCCCGTCGTCCGGGCCGGGGATCAGCATGGAGAGGATCGGGTTGATAGTGCGGTCGCCCGCCACAATGCCCAGTTCAAACGCCGGGGCCGCCAGCCGGAGCGGGAGGCTGTTGGTGCCGGTGCCCAGCTGGTTTCCGGCCGGCCCGTTGATCCACCGGTAGAGGAAAACACCCCCCAGTTTGTCCGGCACTTCGCTGCCCCGGCTGGGCGGGGCGAGCATGACGACCCGCCCCAGGTTCGCGATTCCGTGGTTTTCCAAATGTTGCCGCAGGATGATTCCGCCCATCGAGTGGGTCACGAAATGCACCTTCGACGCCGGGGCGATCTGCGGCTCCAGCTCTTTGAATATCTCTTCGGTCAGCGTTTCGATGGTGGCGCGGGTGGAGGGGTAGCCGAGATTGATGACGCGGTAGCCCTCCTTCGCCAGCTCCTGCTCCATCTTGTCCATCGACCGGCTGGACCGGGCGAGGCCATGAAGCAAGACGACCGTGTCGCCTGCGACGGCCGACTGCGCAACCAGGCCGGCCACCAAGATTGCAAGACGTATTTTCATTGCGGATTCACCATGGCATGCAGCGCCCGCAAGTCAAGTTTTCCGCTTCCCAGCAGCGGGAGCTCGGGAATGCGGATAAAGTTGGCGGCGCGCGGGATCCAAAGATTCGGCAAGCCGCGTGCGCGCAGGTGGGCGACGAGCATTTCCGGCTCGCCCGCCACGCCGGTGTAGCAGACGGCGAGTTGCTCGCCCTTGGCGTCGTCGGCGATGCCGACCACGGCGACGCACGGCTCGTCCGATCCGCTGATTTGCTGGAGCGCCTCTTCGACCGCACCGTGCGGCACCATCTCCCCGCCAATCTT
>JBGSLE010000300.1:0-2531 GCA_041740875.1 Pontiella sp.
GGCGAAGAGCAGGGCGGGGTGGACGGAGAGCCCCGCCTTGCGCCAGCGGTCCATCTGCTCCAGGGTCTGGATGACCCAGTCGTGGCGCGCCTTGTCCTCGTCGATCCAATGGGAAAAATCGTGGAACATGGGGTGGAGCAGGTCGGTTTTTTCCAGCCAAACGAAGACCTCCTTGGCGTGGCCGCAGAAAAAGAGCTTCTGCACCTCTTCGTACATGCGCGAGGGGGAGGCGTGGGTGAGCAGGTCCTTGTTGCGGCAGATGGAGTCGTAGGCGGTTTGCTCGATGTCGAAGCCGAGCGTTCCGGCGAAGCGGGCGGCGCGGATCATGCGCACGGGGTCTTCGGCGAAGCGCTTGTCGGGGTCGCCGATCACGCGCACGAGCTTCCGGTCCAGATCCTTCAGGCCATCGGCATAGTCGATGACGGAAAAGTCGGCAATGTTGTAGAAGAGGGCGTTGATGGTGAAGTCGCGGCGCAGGGCGTCCTCCTCGGGGGAGCCGAAGATGTTGTCGCGCGTGACGAGGCCGGTTTCGTGGCTGCTGAAGGTGTTGTTGCCATAGACGGTTTCGTCGCCCTCCTCCGGCACGGGGGCGCGGAAGGTGGAGGTTTCGATGATCTCGCCGCGGAAGAGGATGTGGGCGAGGCGGAAGCGGCGGCCGATGAGGCGGCAATTGCGGAAGATCTTGTTGATCTGCTCCGGGGTGGCGTTGGTGGCCACGTCGAAGTCCTTCGGGTTGCGGTTGAGCAGCAGGTCGCGCACGCTGCCGCCGGCGAGATAGGCGGTGAAGCCTTCTTCGTTGAGTTTGTACAGCACCTTGACGGCGGCCGAACTGATGTTCTTGCGGCTGACGTTGTGGTCGGCCCGTTTGAGAATGGTAGGTTCCATAGGCCGCGCACCATATTCAAAAGGCCGGATTTAAAAAAGGAAAACCTTCTGCGAGGGGGCTGTTTTCCGCTTGGGCGGGGGTTGGTAGAGGCGGGGGGATTAATCCGCCACCAGCCAGGCCGATTGGTAGGGCGCGAGTTCGACCACCTTTTTGAGGCCGTTCAGCCGCAGGCCGCTGAGCAGGTCGGTGGTCGGGGCGGGGCCGGACAGTTCGGGGATTTGGCCGTCTAGGTGGAGTTCCTGGCGGGCGGCGGTGCAGTTGCTGATGCAGAAGACCGCCTGGCCGTCGGGGGCCGAACGCACAAACGCAAAGAATTCCGGCCCGAGGTCGACCACGCGCTGGGCGGCGTCGGGATGGAAGGCGGGATGCCGTTTGCGGATGCCGAGGCGCCGGATGTATTCGGTAAAGACGCGGGCGGTTGGCGAGGAGCCGCGCAGCAGGGTTTCGAGTTCGTCGGCATCCCATTTTTTACGGTTGAGCGACCGGGCGCGGCCGGTGGCGGCGAACCCTTCGGCATCGTTGCGCGTGGCGGTGAGGCTGTGGATATAGACGCCGGGGATGCCTTTGAGGGCGAGCATGATGGTTTGGGAGCAGAGGAAGCGGTCGATCTGGTGTCCGTCGCCGCCCATGGCGTCGAAATAGGTGATGTTGAGTTCGTAGGGGCTTTCGGTGCCGTCGGCGTTCCGCTTGGTGGAGCACTGCCCGCCGAGCGCCAGGACCTGGCGGACGAGGGCGTCGATTTCCTCGTCGGGAACAAGGCCGGCGAGCGGGCGGACGCCGATGCCGTCGTGCGAGGCGGTAAAGTTGAACCAGGTGCAGCCGGCGGGGGTGGTGCAGATGGTTTGCGCCCATTCGGCGAGGTGGCGGGTGTTTTGGGTTTGCAGGGCGTGGAGCAGCAGCGGCGGAAGGCTGAATTGGTAGACCATGCGCGCTTCGTCGCCTTGGCCGAAGTAGGCGGTGTTTTCGGGGTGCGGGACGTTGGTTTCGGTGAGCAGGACGACGTGGGGGGCGGCGAGGTCGAGCAGGTCGCGCATGAGCTTGACGATTTCGTGGGTCTGTTCGAGGTGGATGCAGGCGGTGCCGGGCTGTTTCCAGAGGTAGGCGATCGCATCGAGCCGGATGATGCGGGCGCCGCGGGAGACGTAGAGGAGCAGGATGTCGAGGAATTCGAAGAGGACGTCGGGGTTGGAGAAATCGAGGTCGACCTGGTCGGGGCTGAAGGTGGTCCAGAGGTGTTTTTTGGAGCCGTTGACGGGAATCTCGGTCAATAGCGGCAGGTTGCGCGGGCGGACGGTGGCGGAGAGGTCGGCGGCGGGGTCGGCTTCGATGAAGTAGCGGCTGTAGGGGGCGGTGTTGGCGACATAGTGCTTAAACCAGCTGCTCTGGGCGGAGACATGGTTGAGGACGAGGTCGAACATTAGGCCGAACTGGTTTCCGAGGGTTTCGACGTGGCTCCATTTCCCGTAGCTTGCATGAACCTGGCGGTAATCGATCACGGAGAAGCCGTCGTCGGACGACCAGGGGAAAAAGGGGAGGAGGTGGATGGTGCTGAAGGCGTTTGCGAGGTGCTGTTCGGCAAAGAGGCGCAGGGTCTCCAGGGGGAGTTCGCCGGGGCGCTGCACGCTGTCGGCGTAGGTGATGAGCA
>JBGSLE010000301.1:0-7409 GCA_041740875.1 Pontiella sp.
GCGTGGCGCTGCGCTGGCGCCTCTCCGGCCGCGCCGACCGCATCGGCACCCTATCGATCAAGCTCCAATGTCTAAAGATCACCACCCAAACCAGCGGCTCCGGCAAAAACCGCAGCAGCCATACGGTCAAAACGCCCTTGCACGAAAGCCAACTGCTGCAAACCCAAAGCCAGCCCGAAATTGCGCAAGGCACCCTGCAATTCATCATCCCGCACGATTTTCCCACCTCCCGCCCCGGCAACACCAACGGCATCCGCTGGCAGGTGCTTTTCCACGGCGACATCGCCCGCTGGCCGGACATGAAGGAGGAACTCCCCTTTACCGTCTATCCCAATGGTTGAAGTTGCGCGCGGCGCGGCGTATGGTTCGCCCCAATCCTAACCAATTTGGAAACAACGGATGGAAGAGACATACGATTTCCTCGTCATCGGCTCCGGCCTCGCCGGACTCACCTGCGCCATGGAGTTGAGTCGGCACGGCCGCGTGCTCGTCGCGAGCAAGACCGACTGCTCGGAGTGCAACAGCTTCTACGCCCAGGGCGGCATCGCCTGCGTCATCGATCCCGACGATTCCGTCGAAGCCCACATGCAGGACACGCTCGCCACCGGCTACGGGCTGGGCGACCCGCAGGTCGTGCAGCGCATCGTGCGCGGCGGCCTCGACCGCATCGCCGAACTCGAGCAAATGGGGCTGGAGTTTGAACGGCGCAAGCGCAAGGGCAAGGAAAACGAATACGACCTCGGCCAGGAAGGCGGCCATTCCCACCGCCGCGTCCTGCACGCCGGCGACGTAACCGGCCAGTCCATGATGTCGGTGCTCATCGCCCGCGCCCGCGCCAATCCCAACATAGAGATCCGCGAAAACCTCATGGCCATCGACCTGGTCACGACCGACTGGATCGGGCATCCCGGCCCCAACCGTTGCGTCGGCGCCTATTTCCTCGACAAGCCGACCGAAACCATTTTCCCCATCCAAGCCGCCTGCACGGTCCTGGCCACCGGCGGCCTCGGCAAGGTCTACCCCTACACCTCGAACCCCGACATCGCCACCGGCGACGGCGTGGCGATGGCCTGGCGCGCCGGCCTGCCGATCCGCAACATGGAATTCGTCCAGTTCCACCCCACCTGCCTCTACCACCCGCAGGCCAAGTCGTTCCTCATCTCCGAGGCCGTCCGCGGCGAAGGGGCCGAACTCAGGGATATCCGCGGCAACCCCTTCATGCAGGAGTTCGACACCCGCGGTTCGCTCGCCACGCGCGACATCACCGCCCGCGCTATCGACTTCGTCATGAAAAAACACGGCGACCCCTACGTCTACCTCGACATCTCCCACCGTTCGGAATCGTTCCTGCGCGAACGCTTCCCGAACCTCTATGCCGCCTGCCTGCGCTTCGGCATCAACATGGCCAAAGACCCCATCCCCGTCGTGCCGGCCGCGCACTACTCCTGCGGCGGCGTCGTCGCCAAGGTCAACGGAACCACCATGTTGCCCGGCCTCTACGCCTGCGGCGAGGTCGCCAGCACCGGCTTGCACGGGGCCAACCGCCTGGCTAGCAACTCGCTGCTCGAAGCGCTCGTCTGCGGGCACGAAACCGCCCTCGAAATCGCCAGCTCCTGGCAGGATTTCCGAGAACGCGTCGCGATTCCCGGCTGGATCTGCGGCGAAGCCGTCTCGTCCGACGAAGCGGTCGTCGTCGAACACAACTGGAACGAAGTGCGCACGGCGATGTGGGACTATGTCGGCATCGTCCGCACCGAGCGCCGCCTCGCCCGCGCCCGCGCCCGCATCCGCAACCAGCGCCAGGAGATCAAGCAATACTATGGCGACTACCTCGTCACCTCCGACCTGCTCGAACTGCGCAACATCGCCGACGTGGCGGAGCTCATCATCCGCTCCGCCGAACAGCGCAAGGAGAGCCGCGGGCTGCACTACATGGCCGACCACCCCGGAACCGCCGCCGAGGCGTGCAACACCGTCATCCACGACAAGCCCGGCGGCCCGCTGACCTAGGCGCTTCCCGGCTTCCCTTCGCCTGTACTTTCTGGAAAACTGTCGGCCAATTTCATCTACTGATCGGAACGCCATGGACACACAGACGGAAAAAAGAGGCTATGCCTTCGGCACCTTCAAGGGGGTCTACACCCCGAGCGTGCTGACCATCTTCGGCGTCGTCATGTACCTGCGCTTCGGCTGGGTGCTCGGCAACGTCGGGCTGCCGGCCACCCTGCTGATCGTTACGCTGGCCACCTCGATCACCTTCCTTACCGGCCTCTCGATCTCGGCGATGGCCACCAACATGAAGGTGGGCGGCGGCGGCGCCTACTACATCATCTCGCGCTCGCTCGGCCTGGAGGCCGGCGCGGCGATCGGCATCCCGCTCTTTTTCGCCCGCGCCATCGGCGTCGCCTTCTACATCGCCGGCTTTACCGAGGCATTCCTCGCCGCCTTCCACCCCTTCCCCGGCATGGACCAGGCACTGCTGGCCAAGCTGGTCTCGGCCACCACCCTGGTGGCGCTGACAGCACTCGCCTACATATCCGCCGATCTGGCGCTAAAGGTCCAGTACGGCATCTTCGCCGCCATCGCCGCCTCGCTCGTCTCGCTCTTTCTCGGCAACCCCTCCCCCGAGGTGCTGGCGCTTCCGCCGGAGGCCATCCTGCCGCCGAAAGCCAGCTTCTGGGTGGTCTTCGCCGTTTTCTTCCCCGCCGTAACGGGCATCGAAGCCGGACTGGGCCTTTCGGGCGATCTGAAGAATCCGGGCAAGTCGTTGCCGCTCGGCACCCTGCTCGCGGTCGTCACCGGCTACATCGTCTACATGGCCATGCCCATCTTCCTGGCCGCCAAGGTGTCCAATCCCGCCCTGCTGTTGATCGACTCCAACATTCTCAGCACCATTGCGCGCTGGGGATTCCTCATCGTCATCGGCGTCTTCGCCGCCTCGCTTTCAAGCGCGCTCGGCTCCATGCTCGGCGCGCCCCGCACGTTGCAGGCCCTCGCGCTCGACCGCGTCATCCCCGGCTTCATCGGCAAGGGCTACGGAAAGGAAAAGGCCGACCCGCGCGTGGCCACCGCCTTCTCCTTCGCGGTTGCATTGGCCGCCGTACTGCTGGGCGACTTGAACCTGATCGCCCCGATCCTTTCGATGTTTTTCCTGCTTTCCTACGGGCTGCTCAACCTCTGCGCCGGGCTCGAAGGGATGATCGAAAGCCCGTCGTGGCGCCCCAAGTTCAAGGTGCATTGCGGCATTTCGCTCGCCGGCGCGGCCGCCTGCTTCGCCGTCATGCTCATGATCGACGCCGGCGCCACCCTCATCGCCATCTTCGTCACCACGCTGGTCTTCTACCTCGTCAAGCGCCGCCGCCTTAACGCCCACTGGGCCGACATGCGCTACGGGCTGCTGACGCTGCTGATCCGCTTCGCGATCCACCGCCTCAACAAGCTCAAGCCCGACGAGCGCACCTGGCGCCCCAACATCCTCGTGCTGAGCGGATCGCCCAAGTCGCGCTGGCACCTCGTCGAAATGGCCCATTCGCTGGCCCAGCACAGCAGCGCCCTGACCGTCGCCAGCATCCTGCCCGTCGAGGACTGGACCGCCGAAAAGGTCAACTCCATGGAAGCCTCCATCCGCGACTACCTCGAAAAGCGCTCCGTCGACGCCATGGTCAAGATTTTCCCCTCGAACAACCTTCTTTCAGGCGCACGGGCCATGGTCCGCGCCTATGGATTCGGCCCGCTGACGCCCAACACCATCCTGCTGGGCGATACCGAAAAGAGCGATAGCTTCTTGGAATTCGCCGAACTCATCGATCTGGTCTACCGCACGCGACGCAACCTCGTGATGCTGCGCGAAAGCGGGGAGGAATCGCCGGACGCCACCAAGCAGATCCATGTCTGGTGGGGCCGCGGCCAAAGCAACATTGGCCTGATGCTGACGCTGGCCTACCAGATGCAGCGCAGCCCCGCCTGGAAACAGGCGAAGCTGGTCATCAAAACGATCGTCGACACCGAAGGCGAAAGTCAGGGGGCCCGCGAACGGCTGAGCGCCTTCATCGAGGAACAGCGCATCCCGGCGGATACCGAGGTGCTGGTCAGGAACATGCCCAGCTTCTACGACATCATCCGGCAATCCTCCGCCGACGCCGGCCTTGTTTTCATGGGCATGCGCTCCCCCGGCGAAGAGGAGAGCATCGCGGACTATAGCCGCTACTACGGAACCCTCATGGAAGCGACCAAGGGAATGCCTTCCATCGCCTTTGTCCTGGCCGCCGAAGCCATCGAGTTCCGCCAGATTGTCGGGATTTCCAACAACTAAAGGAGATCGATCGATGAAAAATTCCTGCCAAGGGTTTTTACGGTATGTCCAAAGTCTCCCGCCCATCCGCCTAGTCACGTTGGGCTATTTGTCGTATGTGCTCGCCGGCTGGATGCTGCTATCGCTGCCCTTCACGCATGCCCAGGGACGGGTCGGCGCACTGGACGCGCTCTTCACTGCTACCTCGGCGATGTCCACCACCGGGCTGGCCACCGTCAGCACGGGAAACGATTTCAACCTCGCGGGGCAGATCCTCATTCTCATCCTGATCCAGCTCGGAGGGATCGGCTACATGACCTTTGGATCCTTCGTGGTGCTCTCGCGCAGCGGCACCCTCTCCGATCGGCGGCGGCAGATCGGGGAAACGGTCTTCAACATGCCCGAAGGCTTCCAAATCGACAAATTCCTCCGCAGCGTCATCGTCTTCAGCATCCTGGCCGAGACCCTCGGCGCGGCGGCACTCTACCCCCAGTTCCTCCGGGCAGGGCTGCCCATGCCCTTGTGGTCGTCGATTTTCCATAGCATTTCCGCTTTTTGCACGGCAGGGTTTAGCCTCTACGACACCAGCTTCGAGGCGCTGCGCAGCCATGTTGGAATCAACATTGTGCTCGGCCTGCTGAGCTACCTTGGAGCGATGGGCTTCATTGTGCTGCTCGACGTGTGGCACCGCATCACCCTGAGAACCCCCGCCCTCACCCTCACCACGCGCATCATCATCGTGGCCACTGCATGGGTCAGCTTGGTGGGCACCCTACTTTTCTTCCTCGGGGAACCCTCGATCCGCTCGCTCCCTGCACACGAAAGGCTTCTGGCGGCCTTGTTCCAGGTCATGAGCTCCATCACCACGGTCGGCTTCAACTCGGTGCCTATCGGCCAGCTTTCCCCAGCCACGCTCTTCCTGATCATCATGCTCATGGTGATCGGCGCCTCCCCGTCAGGCACGGGCGGCGGACTCAAAACGACCACGCTGACCGCGCTGTTCGGGGTGATTCGCAGCGTCATGGCGGGGAACACCCAGGTGACGTTCTGGAGACGCGCCATCCCCATCGAACGGGTGCGCGTGGCCATGGCCACCCTCGGGTTCTACTCCATCTCGCTGATTGCGGGATGCTATCTGCTTGCCCTCACGGAAAGCTTCCCATTCGAGGGATTGCTCTTCGAGGCCGCGTCGGCCCTCGGCACGGTTGGCCTGAGCACCGGCATCACGGCCGACCTATCGCCCATGGGGAAATTGATAGTGACCGGCCTCATGTTCGTCGGGCGCCTCGGCCCGCTGGCGTTCGGCATGGCCCTTTTCCTGCCCTCCGGGCAGACGCAGCAAGCCACGGCCGACGACCTGGTCATCTGATATGCGGCGGTCGCCCTGTGGCGCTACCCGTCAGCCCTGCCCAAAGCCGGAAAGAACCACCGTCTTGAGGTCGCGGTAAGCCTTTTCTAGGTCGTCGTTGACGATTTGGAAGGAATATTCGGGGGCGCAGGCCATCTCCTTCTCGGCGTTGGCCAGACGTTTCCGGATGACGCCCTCCTCGTCGGTTCCGCGCCCGCGCAGGCGGCGTTCGAGTTCCTCGAGCGAAGGCGGCGAAATGAAGATGTCGGTGAAGCCGCGCCGGATCGGATGGCGCGGATCGAGCCGTACGAGCGACTCGCGGATCTGGCGCGCGCCCTGGACGTCGATGTCGAGCAGCACATGGCGGCCCTCCTCCATCGCGTAGAGGACTGTGTCTTCGAGCGTGCCGTAAAAGTTGCCATGCACCTTGGCGTACTCCAGGAATTCCCCGTTCTTGACGCGCTCCTTGAACTCCTTTTTCGCCAGGAAATAGTAGTGGACGCCATCCTTCTCATCGCCGCGCGGCTCGCGCGTCGTGCAGGAAACGGAGTAGGCGATCTGCGGAAACTCGTCCACCAGCCGGTTGCACAGCGTGCTTTTACCGGCGCCGGACGGGGCGGAAACGACGATCATCAGCGGGCGCGAAGGGCGCGGATTCTCGGGTTTTTCTTCGATCAGTTCGTGCGGGGTCTGTTCCACGGGCATGTCCCTGTTTTCGGCTATTCGATGTTCTGCACCTGTTCGCGGATGCGCTCGAGCTCGGTCTTGAAGGCCACCACATGGCGGGTGATCGCGACCTCGTTGGCCTTGGAACCCACCGTGTTGATCTCCCGGAACAGCTCCTGGCAGAGGAAGTCGAGCGTGCGCCCCACCGACTCGGGGGAACGCAGCAGCTGCCGGACCTGCTCCAGATGGCTTTTCAGGCGGGTCAGCTCCTCGCTGATGTCGCACCGGTCGGCATAAAGGGCGATCTCCTTGACGATCCGTTCGTCGGTGGCCAGGTTTCCGAGTCCGGCCTCCCCGAGGCGCTGGAAGAGCCGCGTGCGGTAGTCGGAAACCACGGACGGGGAGAGCTTGCGGATGGCCTTGACCATCCCTTCGAGCAGGCCCAGCCGGTCGCGCAGATCCTTTTCCAGCGCCTTTCCTTCGGCCAGTCGCATGCGGGAGAGGCCGTGCAACGCCTTGCCCATGGCCTCGCCGAGCACCGTGGTGACATGGTCGGCATCCAAGACGTCCTGTTCGACCGACACCACCCCCGGCAGGCGGGCGATCGACTCCGCCCCGAGGTCGTCGGCCAAGCCCAGCGCCGCCGCCGTTTGGCGGATGCCCGCGACATACTGCGCGGCCAAGCCCCGGTCGATCTTGACCGATCCCATCGATCCTTCGGCCAACTCGACCCGGACGATGCCGGAGACGCGGCCGCGGGTGAATTCGGCCCGGATGAGGTTTTGCATCTGGGCATCGAGGGTGACGAGGTTGCGGGGCAGCGACACGTTGATGTCGAGCTGCTTGCGGTTGACCGAGCTTAGCTCCACCACCACGCGCAGACCGCCCGCCGTGGCGACGCCTTCGCCGAAACCCGTCATGCTCTTCAGTGCCATAGCTGTTCCTTATCCTTGTAAGACGAGCCAGAATTTAGGATTTTACAGGCCATGTCACGCATTTTGATCCATGACGGCGGGGAGGTCCTGCTACCACACCTGGAGGTTGCGGAGTCCGCCTTCGACCGGATGCGCGGTCTGCTCGGCCGCGCCGCGCTGCCGCCGGACA
>JBGSLE010000302.1:0-5650 GCA_041740875.1 Pontiella sp.
CCCCTGCCGCTGCCACCATTGAGACGGCGCAACCGGCCGCAGTCGAAGCGGGTGCAGCACCCGTCGCGACGGCGTCTGCCGCCACGCAAATGACTCTGCTCGACAGAGGCATGGAATACTACAACGCGGCCAAGTACGATGAAGCCGAAGCGGTCTTCAATGCCATGCTCGATCAGGATCCCTACGATCGCCGCGCCATGGAAATGCTGAAGCGCACGGCGGCGAAAATCGCCTCGAGCGAAGCCGTCAAGCAGCGCGCCAGCCGCGCCATAGCCATGTCCGACGTGGACGCCGCGTGGAATCCGGAACCGAAGACCGATGCGGGAGTCATCACGGATCAGGGGCCTAAGCAGAAAACCGCCGATGAACTCGCGATCGAGCAAATGACCGCCCGTCTCCAGAGTATCGTCATTCCGAGCCTTGACTTCCGCGATGCCAACATCAAGGACGTCGTCCTGTTCCTCACCGAGACCTGCCGCCGTCTGGACACGCAGGGCAAGGGCGTCAACATCCTCCTGCTCGGCATGGAAGGCAACGCCGCCGCGGAACAGAACAACATCACCATCTCGATCCGCGACATGAACCTCTTTGAAGCCCTCCAGTACATCGTGGAAATGGCCTCCTTGAAGTTCGAAGTCAAGCCGGGCGTTGTGGCGGTCTCTCCGGTCAACTATGTGGCCGAAGTCGACATGAAGCTCCAATCCTTCAACGTCATCCCCGAAGTAGGGGCCGAAATGGAAGCGATGGCCGGAAGCTCCAGCGCCGGCGGCGCCAGCGACCTGTTTGGCAATGCCTCCGCCACGACGGCCGCAGGCGGCCCGGCCGATGTCGCCACCTTCTTCTCGATCGTCGAGTGGCCGCAGGGATCCTCCGCAGTCTACCAGCCGCAGTTCCACAAGCTGTTCATCAAGAACACCCCCAAGAACATCGCCGCGGTTGAGGAAATCCTCGCCAACCTCGAAGACGAAGCCATCAAGAAGCGTTCGCAGCAGGTCGAGATCGAAGCCAAGTTTGTCGAGTTCAACGAAGGCGCCTTGGAAGAGCTTGGGTTCGACTGGACGCTTTACGACAATGGCGAGTTCGGCGGCTTTGGCCTGGATACGAAGGGCGAATACTTCAAGCCCGGATCCGGGTACGCCACCTCCCAGACCGTCGGCCAGAATGGCACCCTCTACAACAATCCGACGACGGGTGCCGAGTACATCAACCAGACCCCCGGCCAGAACCTCTTCGGCAACTCCTCGCGCAACAACACCACGGCGTTTGAAGCCCTGCAGTCCGGCATCCTTTCCCAGATGGGTGGAGCTCCGGCCGCGATGGTCTTCAGCAGCGACGGCAAGTTCCCGCTCGACCTGCGCATCACCGCCATGGAGCAGGAAGGCACGGCCGATGTGCTCTCCGCCCCGAAGGTCACCACGAAGAGCGGCAACGAAGCCGTCATCCGCGTGGTGGAAGTCCACCGCTATCCGCAGGACTACGATGTTGAAACCGGACAACGTACCGCTCCGGTCGTCAAGCCGCAGGACTGGGAAAACTACGACTTGGGCGTCGTGCTCAAGGTGACCCCGGTGGTCGACGCCGAAAGCAACACGATCGACCTCGACCTCGCGCCGGAAATCACCAAGTTCAAGGGCTACGACAACTATGTCGTGGGTTACAATGCGTACGAGTCCGGCGGCAACAACCAGTCCGAACTCTTCGGCGACGGCAGCGCGCTGCTGGCCCGCATGCCCTACTTCGAAACCCGCACGATCCAGACCCAGGTGACCATCGACGATGGTAGCACGGTGCTGATGGGCGGGCTCGTGGACGAACGCACCGAAACCTTCCGCGACCAGGTTCCGTTCCTGGGCGACATCCCCTACATCGGTCGCCTCTTCCGCACCGAAGGGTCGCGTAGCTCCAAGAAAAACCTGGTGATCTACGTCAAGGCCACCCAGGTGGATGCGAGCGGCTTCACCCGCGCCGACCGCGAAATGAAACGCAAGGCCGCCGCCGCCAACTAAGGCGTAGGTCCGCGTGATCGAAAACCCGCCCGGTTCGGGCGGGTTTTTTATTTCCTGTTTTAGATGGCGCCATCCAATATCATCCTATAATGGTACTACATCATGAAATTCATTGCTTTTGATTTGGAAACCACGGGAACCAAACCCCGGGAGGACATGATCGTCGAAATAGGGGCGGTGCTCTTCGATGGCTGCCGGCCCTTGAAAAGCTATGGCACGCTGGTCAATCCCGGCATTCCCATTCCGCCGGATGCCTCGGCCGTGAATGGAATAACCGACGACATGCTGCGGGGCAAGCCGCGCATCGCCGACGTGCTCGGGGCGTTTGCCGATTTTTGCGGCGACTTCCCGCTGGTTGCCCACAATGCGCCATTCGACTTCAAATTCCTGCTGGAGGACGTCAAGCTGCACCAGGCGCCTGCGCCGCGCGGCCTTGTACTCGATACCCTGCCTTTGGCGCGCAAGCTTTTCCCCGGCCTGCCCAACTACAAGCTCTGGACGCTGGTGCGGCACTTCAACTTTCCGAGCGGAACCTTCCACCGCGCCGAGGAGGACAGCTCCTATTGCGGGCTCTTGTTTGCCAAGATTTGCCAGACGCTGGAAATGCGGGGGGAGCCGTGCTGCGAGGTCGATCTGTCCCGCATGGCCGGCAAGGAGGAGATGCGCTTCCCCCAATATGCCTGCAAGTCCAGCCAGCTCGACCTTTTCTAGCAACGGCCACAAGGATCAGATGAAAATTGCCTTCTTCAGCACCAAGCCGTACGACCGGAAGTTTTTCGACGAGCACAACAACGGCTTTGGCCACGAAATCACCTATTTCGAAACGCGCCTCACCCGCCAAACGTTGCGGCTGGCGGAGGGGCACGAGTGCGCATGCGTCTTCGTGAACGACCAGGTCGATGCTTCCGTATTGATTGCCTTGGCCGCCCAAGGGACGCGGCTGATTGCCTTGCGTTGCGCGGGCTTCAACAACGTCGACATCCACAGCGCCAAGGAGCTGGGCATCTCGGTGGTTCGCGTACCGGCCTATTCGCCTTACGCCGTGGCGGAACATACCGTGGGGCTGATGCTCGCCCTCAACCGCCGGATCTACTGGGCCCATTCGCGGGTGCGCGAAGGCAACTTTTCGCTCGATGGCCTGCTCGGTTTCGACATGCGCGGCCGCACGGCAGGCATCGTGGGAACCGGCAAGATCGGCGCGTGCGTCATTCGCATCTTGAACGGCTTCGGTTGCAAGATCATCGCCTTCGACAAGTTCAAGAATCCGGCCTGCGAAGCGCTGGGGGTGGAATATGTCGAGCTCGACCAGCTCTTCGCGCGCGCCGACATCGTATCCCTGCACTGCCCGCTCTTCAAGGAGACGCACCATTTGATCAACAATGACGCCATCGCCAAAATGAAGAAGGGGGTCATGATCATCAACACGAGCCGTGGTGCGCTCATCGATGCGCGCGCGGCCATCGAGGGGCTCAAGTCGGGGAAGATCGGCCATCTCGGCATCGACGTCTACGAGGAAGAGGAGGATCTCTTCTTCGAGGACAAGACCTTCGAAATCCGCACCGACGATGTCTTTGCGCGCCTGACCACCTTCCCGAACGTGGTCATTACCGGCCACCAGGCCTATTTCACCCAGGAGGCGGTGGCGGCGATCGCGAAAACCACGCTTGAAAACATCACCGCCTATGAAAACGGCGCCGAGTTGGCGAACGCCGTCAAGCCCGACTAGGAGCCACCCGGGTCTTGTCCGTTTTCCAGTTCCCGCATGATCAATTCGGCCGGCGTGAGGTATTTCTTGTCGTTGTTGCAGGCCTTGCAGCACGGGACGCAATTGCCCTTGCTGCTTCTCCCCCCGCGTGCCACTGGCAGGATGTGGTCCATGGTCAGCTCGCCGGTTGGGAACGTTTTGCCGCAGTAGTGGCAAACCCCTTTGGCGAGCTGTTGCCGCCACCAGTCGCTCTTGCGCAGTTCCTTGGCCTTGGCGCGTTCCCGCGCGACGTGCTTGGGATCCTTCTTGATGTCAATCCAGTCGTCAGACACGTTCCTTCTCCGTTTCCATGGTCTGGAAACTAGTGGCGGGCTTCTGCGGAATCAATGCAAAGCGCAGGGTGTTTGGCGGTGCGGTCAGTCGGGGATTGAACGCATCCGCGTGGCGGCCTGTCTCCAACCCGAGGCGTAACCATGAAAATGACCATATCAATCGCAGTCGGGTTGGCCGTCGTCTTGGCGGCCTGCGCGAAGGAGGAGGGCAAGATGGCAGCGGACAAGGTGGTCAAGACGGACGCGCAGTGGCGGGAACAGCTCAATGAGACGGAATACCATGTGACCCGCGAGAAAGGCACCGAGCGGCCTTTTACGGGGAAATACTGGAACCACAAGGAGCTGGGCATCTACTCCTGCGTCTGTTGCGGACAGGATCTTTTCCTTTCCGACACCAAGTTTGACGCCGGGTGCGGCTGGCCGAGCTATTTCAAGCCGGTGTCGGAAGGCGCGGTCGTCGAACACCGCGACATCTCGCACGGCATGGTTCGCACGGAGGTGGTCTGCTCCAAGTGCGACGCGCATCTCGGCCACGTCTTTCCCGACGGCCCGCCGCCGACCGGCCTGCGCGACTGCATCAATTCCGCCTCGATCCGCTTCCGCAAGGCTGGCGAGCCCCCCGCGAAAAACTGACGGACGGCCCTACCGCACAAGCAGCCGCAGGACGCGGTTGAGCTTGGCGATATCCAGCGCCTCGAAGTCGGCGATGTCTTCGCGGCGGACGAGCCGCAGTGCGCGCGCAAGCAGCAAAAACAGCCCCAGGTAGAGCCCTCCAACCAGAAACAGCAATCCGGCGTTGATCCACGGGTGCGTGCTGAGCCCGAAAAGGTTGGTGTGCATGGCGATGGCGCGGAACACGACGCCTTCAACGGCCAGCGCGGCGGCGATGCGCAGAAAAAAACCGGTCGGGAAGTAGATCCCGCCGAGCAGGCGGCGCACGACCCGGACGCGGAAGGGGATGGTCAGGAAAAAGGTGCCGGCTACCGCCGCGATGCCGCCCCAGACGCCCCAGCGCCATTCGACGATCAGCAGCCAGTCGAGCACGAGGTTGACGACGATTTGCAGCAGCAGCATCGGCACCATGTGGAGCACCTTTTCCTTGGCCTTGATCGCGGCGGAAAGCGGCATGGAGACCAGCGGCAGCACGAGCACGAGACAGAAGGCGGCGGCGATCCCGCCGGCCTCGTCCATTTCGCCGCGGTAGACGATGCGGTAGGCGTCGGGCGCGAAGAAGGCGCCGAGGACGGCGACGGGGAGCGAGACCATCATCAACAGCTTGTAGTAGGCAGAAATCAGCCGCCCGAGGCAGCCTTCGTCGCGGATGTAGGCCTCGGCGAAAGCGGAGGTGAAGAGCGGCATCAATGCGAGGGGGATGAAGGTGACGGCGGTGTAGGGGAGGGTGTAGCCGAGGTCGTAGAGTCCCGCGAGCGTGGTGCCGCCGACCGCCGCGAGGAAGAAGACCTCGGAATACTTGAACATCACCATCCGCAGCAGCGTGCTGAGCATGACCGAGCCGGAAAACAGGAGCGCCCGCTTGCGGCCGATGCCGAATTCGCGCACCTCCCACGGCAGCGTGCGCACATGGATGGCAAGCAGCGACGCCCCCA
>JBGSLE010000303.1:0-7348 GCA_041740875.1 Pontiella sp.
ATGTCGGCCACGAGCTGGTGCGCGCCGGCCGAGGCGGTCACCCCCTTGTCCGTGGCCTTGATGTCCTGCATGGCGTCGCCGGTCAGGATGGTGATGCCCAGGTCGTCCTTCATGCATTTCCTGACGACCTGGCGCACATCCTTGTCGAGCAGCATCAGCACGTCGGCCAGCAGTTCGACGATGGTTACCTTGACGCCCAGGCCTGCGGCCATGCAGGCGAGTTCGCAACCGATGTAGCCGCCGCCGAGTACCAGCAGGCTTTCCGGCAGTTTTTCCAGGTCGAGGAAGGCGCGGCTTTCGACGATGCGCTCGTGTTTTGGAATGAAACCGGGGACGGTGGAGGTCGAGCCGGTTGCGACGATGATGTTTTTTCCGGTGATCTCCTTCGTCGCTCCGTCGGCGGATTTGATGGCAACCGTATTGGCGTTGCGGAACGAGCCTTCGCCCTCGAACACCGTCACGCCATGGGCTTTGAGCAACGAAGCGATGCCTCCCCGGAGGGTTTCAACGACGCCGTCCTTGCGCTTTTTCATGGCCGGATAGTCGATCTCGGGTTTGCCGACCTTGATGCCGAGGGTGTCGGCGTGCAGGATTTTCTGGTAGGCTTCCGCTCCGGCGATCAGGGTTTTGGTCGGGATGCATCCGCAGTTGAGGCAGGTTCCCCCGAGCCACTCGCGTTCGATCAGCGCGGTTTTTGCCCCCATTTGCGCGGCCTTGATCGCCGCAGGATAACCACCGGGGCCGGCACCGATGACAATGACATCGAAATCCATGTTCATGCTCTCCTTAAATAGTGATCGGAGTATTGGTGTTTTATCCGGAGGGAGTCAACCGAAACGAAGTTCCATTCCCCGGCTAATCCGGGGAATGGAAGCTACGGTTGGTGAAGGGCCTCAGGCTACACGCGTACGAGCACGAATCCGCTGCGCGAGGGAATGTAGACCTTGATCTGGTGGCCGGATGCGGCATTGCCCGGATTCGGCATGGAGTGGAAAACCTGTTCGCCCAGAAGAATCCCGTGTCCTCCAAAGCCCGGATCGTCGGTGTTGAGCACCATGCGGTAGGTTCCGGGGGAGACGCCGATGGGGTAGTCCGTGAATGATTTGGCTGGGTGGAAGTTCAGGCAGAAAACCAAGTCGCCGCGTTCGAAGGCCATGGTTTTATCCCCTTCGTTGATCAGCCGCAACTGCGCCGGGCCGCGCCCGATGAAATCGCGCGAGCAAACGAGGTTGACGAGGGCGCGGTCGAAATCGGCCAGGAAGTGGAACTTGAGCGTCGGGTTGTCGCGCAGGCTCCACTGGCGGCGGGCGTAATGGTAGGACCAGTTGTTGCCTTCGCGGGGGAAGTCGATCCACTCGGGGTGGCCGAATTCGTTGCCCATGAAGTTGAGGTAGCCGTGCCCGGCTGCGCCGATCGTTGCGAGGCGGGCCATCTTGTGCAGCGCCAAGCCGCGGTCGACGACGAGGTTCTTCGCCTCCAGATGCATGTTGTAGTACATCTCCTTGTCGATCAGCTCGAAGATGAAAGTCTTGCCGCCGACCAGGGCCTGGTCGTGCGATTCGACGTAGCTGATGACCTGTTCGTCGGGGCGGTGGCTGGTGAGTTCGTGGTAGAGCCAGCCGAGGTTCCATTCGTCGTCCGGGATGTCGTTGGCCAGCTTGAACCAGCAGTCGGGCGCGCCCATGGCGAGGCGGTAGTCGAAGCCGCAGCCGCCTTCCGTGTGGGAGGAGCCGAGGCCGGGCATGCCGGAGACGTCTTCGGCGATGGTGATGGCCGCCGGGCGCACGTCGTGGATGAGCTTGTTGGCCAGGGAAAGGTAGGCCAGCGCGTCGAGGTCGACCGAACCGTCGAAGTATTTCGAATAGTCGGTAAAGGCGGTTCCGAGGCCGCGGTGGTGGTAGAGCATGCTGGTGACGCCGTCGAAGCGGTAGCCGTCGAAGTTGTATTCGTCGAGCCAGAAGCGCGCGTTGGAGAGGAGGAAGTGGAGCACCTCCGGCTTGGCGTAGTCGAAGCAACGGGAGTCCCACGCGTCGTGGTTCCCGCGCGCGCCGTCGTGGAAATACTGGTAGCGGGTTCCATCGAAGCGCGAAAGGCCTTCCTCCTCGTTCTTGACGGCATGCGAGTGGACCAGGTCCATGATGACGGCCAGTCCGGCTCCGTGGCAGGCATCGACGAGTTCCTTGAGTTCCTCGGGGGTGCCGAAGCGCGAGGAAGCGGCGAAGAAATTGGAGACGTGGTAGCCGAAGGAGCCGTAGTAGGGGTGCTCCATGATGCCCATGAACTGGACGGTGTTGTAGCCCATTTCGACGATGCGCGGCAGGATCTTTTCCTTGTATTCGCGGTAGCTGCCGACCTTGGGCTCCTCCTGCGCCATGCCGATGTGCGATTCGTAGATCAGCGGGGCGTTGATGGGTTTTGCCGGTTGGGTGAATTTCCACACGTACGGGGTTTCGGGGCGCCATACCTGCGCGGTGAAGATGTGGGTTTTCAGATCCTGGACCGTTCGCCGGGCGTAGGCCGGGAGTCGCTCGCCTTCGCCGCCGGGCCAGTAGAGCTTGAGCTTGTAGAGATCGCCGTGCTTGAGCTTTTCAGCCGGCAGTTCGATTTCCCAAACGCCCTGGCCGTCGCCATAGTTGAGGGCGAATTCGGGGAGCTGTTGCCAATTCGAGAAATCGCCGATGAGGTAGATGGCGGTGGCGTTGGGCGCCCATTCGCGGAAAATCCACCGGCCCTCGCGGAAATGGAGTCCGTAGTATTCGTGCGCGTTGGCAAACGTGTCCAGCGACATGTTGCCGCCCGTCAGGCGGTGCTCCATGTAGCGGATATGGTCGGCGCGCTGCCGGAGCTGCCCGCGGTAGGGATCGAGCCAAGGATCGTCGGACAGCTTGGCGAGCTTGGGGTCTCTCATATGGATATACCTATTTGGCTTTCTCAAAGACCTCGTCGACCAGCGGGCGGTTGAGCATTTGCTGGTAGATGTCGATGTAGGCTTGCGCCGTTACGGAGTGGTTGAATCGGGCCTTGCTCTCCAGCATGACCCGGCCGATCTGGGTTCCGCGGGTGTGTATGTCCATCCGGTAGAAGTCCATGGCCTGGTCGATGGCCCAGGCCAGCCCGGCCGAATCGTAGGTCTTGAAAAGGAAGCCGTTGCCGGTGTTGTTGGCCACATCCAGGTGGCTCACGGAGTCGTGGAGCCCGCCGGTGTCGCGGGCGATGGGGAGCGAGCCATAGATCGAGCTGTTCATTTGCGGCAGGCCGCAGGGTTCGAAGAGCGAGGGCATGAGCATGAAGTCCGACGCCGCAAAGCCGATATGGGAAAGGCCTTCGTCAAAGTTGCACACCGCGATGCGGTGGTAGAGGTCGTGCCGGTAGGCGATGTCGTGGAAAACCTGCTGGTATGCGCCGTTGGCCACGAAGACCACTTGCAGCCCCTCCTTCCAGTACTTGTCGATGATCTTGAAGAGGATCTCGGCGACCAGCTGGCAGCCTTTCTGGACGGGGTCGAGGCGCGAGGGCCAGAAGAGCATCGGCGCGTCGGGATTGATTTCGAGGCCGAGGCGCTCCTGGAGGTAGGCCTTGTTCTTGCGCTTGGCGTCGTAGTGGTTGACCGCCCCGTAACGCTCGACGAGGTACTCGTCGGTCTCCGGGTCGCAGGAGGCGTCGGGCGAGTTGAGGATGCCCGCCGCGCAGCCGGCGTGGTATTTGCTCGCCACCTCCCATTGGATGTTCTTGGGGACGAAGGCATGCTGGTTTTCGACGATCTCCTTGAGGAACGTCGGGCTGACGGTGTTGATGAAGTGGGAGCTGAAGACGCCGCTGCACAGGAGGTCGACCAGGTTGGTGTTCCGGCTCTCCTCATAGTTGTAGGGCGGCCAGCTGTAGTACAGGTTGCTCCAGAATTCGGCGGCGTCGATGCCGACGTCTTCGATCTGGGCGAGCGTGGCCTTGACCGTGTGGATGTTGTGGAACGTGAAGAGGCTGGGGATGCCGAGCATGCGCGATTCGCCGGGGATGAGCCCCGTCATCCAGTCGTTGCAGTGGATCAGGTCCGGCTTGACGATCGGAATGATGTTGTTGATCACCTCGCGCTGGAAGGCGAGGGCGATCTTCAGATCGGTCTGTTCGGAATTGCTGTAAACCCGGTCCTGGTAGTAGAAGATGCGGTCCTCCGCCAGGTGGATGCGGTCGTCCGGCAGCTTGCTCTTGTAGATGAGCAGTTCGTCGTCGATGAACCCGCCGATGTCGACATGGAACATCTTGCGGTAGTGGGGCAGCGCGACATGGACGTCGGCTCCGAGTTCGTAGAGGGCCGAGACCAGCGAGGCGGAAACATCGGCAAGCCCGCCGGCTTTGGCGGAGAGCTTGTTGGACATGTTGCCCATGCCGGACGGGAGGTAGGTGATTTCCGGCGTAACGATCAGGATTCGCGGGTTTTTCTTCTTTTTTGCTTTTGCGGCCATCGAATCGTTCCCCTTGAGGTGTGGGAGGCTATCAAAACAACCGGACGGTTTCTTTACAAGCACATAGTCGATTCTTCGGCGCCGGGATTCCCTCCTTAAATCGGCTTCGCTTTGGGGAATGCGCTGGTAGACTCGGTTGCATTCAACAGCGTGGAGCATGAAATGAAATTCATCGAACTAGCCGAAAGGCGATGCAGCGTCCGCGGGTTCAAACCCGTCCCGGTTCCGGATGCCCTCTTGTCGGAAATCATCCAGGCGGGGCGATTGGCGCCGACGGCCAAAAACCTCCAGCCGTTCCACTTCATCGTGGTGCGCGACCCGGCCAGGCTGGACAGCTTGGCGGCCGCCTACCCGGCCCCGTTCCTGCGCGAGGCGCCGGTGGTCATCGTGATCTGCGCCGAACCCTCGCAGGGGTGGGTCCGCGAGCGGTACGACGGCAAGAACTATGCGGAAATCGATGCCGCCATCGCGACCGACCACATGACCCTCGCCGCCGCCGATCTTGGATTGGGCACCTGCTGGATCGCCGCCTTCGACCCCGCGAAGGTTCGCCGATCCATGGCTTTGCCCGACGGGGTCGAGCCCATCGCCTTGCTGCCCATTGGATATCCAAACGCGACCGGCCGCGAAAAGAGCCGCAAGCCGTTGGAAGAGCTGGTGCACCATGAGCAATGGTAGGGCGGGGCTCCTTCCGCTGGCCGGATATGCCGGGGCGGTGTGGGGCATTGGCGGATTGAGCCTCTTGTTCGGCAGCGCGCTGTTCCGGCTCTACCCCTACGTCCGAGAACTCGGGGACTGTCCGATGGGGTGGATGCACTGGGTGGGATTGCTCGCCAGCCTGGCCTTCATGGGCTATGCGGAAGGCTACAAGGGTTTCCACCTGAAATTTTCACCTCGCGCCGCGGCCCGGGCGCTCTACCTCCGGCAAAACCCCACGCTTGCACGGGTGGCCTTCGCGCCCTTTTTCTGCATGGGCTATTTCCACGCAACGCGCAAACGCAAGACCGTCTCCTATGCCCTCACTGCGGCCATCATCGGCCTCATCGTGCTGGTGCGCCAATTGCCGCAGCCGTGGCGCGGCATCGTCGATGCCGGCGTCCTGCTCGGGCTGGGTTGGGGCTTGGTTTCCGTGTGGTGGTTCTCCGTCAGGGCGTTCTCCGGAAAGGGCGACGCCGTTTCGCCCGAGACGCCCGACCGCTAAACTGGAAAAGAAAAAAGGGGAGGTTGCCCTCCCCTTGGTCATTGAATCGATCCGTCGGCTTATTTCTTGAGGCCGGCGCGGATGCTGTCGATCTGCCCGGCGCTGCCGAGAACCGTGTTCTTGTGGGCAATGTATTTGGCGTATTCGGCCATGAACACCTTGCCCGGAGGACGGAGGTCGAAGTTGGAGGGGTTCTTCATGAACTCTTCGCGGTGGACGCGGCACCATACCAAGCGACCGTCGGTGTCGATGTTGATCTTGGTGACGCCGAGCTTGGCGGCGGGGATGAACTGCTTTTCATCGACGCCCTTGGCGCCGGCCAGCTTGCCGCCGGCGGCGTTGATGCGGGCGACTTCGTCCTGCGGGACGGAGCTTGAGCCGTGCATGACCAGCGGGAAGCGGGGGAGGCGCTGCTGGATCTTTTCGAGCACGTCGAAGTGCAGGCCCTGGGTGCCGCTGAACTTGAACGCGCCGTGGGAGGTGCCGATCGCGCAGGCGAGGCTGTCGCATCCGCTACGCGTGACGAATTCCTTGGCCTGGTCGGGGTTGGTCAGCTTGGCGTCGGCCTCTTCGACCTGGACGTGCTCTTCAACGCCGCCGAGCATGCCGAGTTCGGCTTCGACCACCAGCCCCTTGGCGTGGGCGGCGTCGGCGACGCGCTTGGTGATGGCGATGTTTTCGTCGAACGGCGCGTGGCTGGCGTCGATCATGACCGAGCTGTAGAAGCCGCTGTTGATGCATTCCATGCAGGTGGCTTCGTCGCCGTGGTCGAGGTGGACGGCGAAGATGGCGTCGGGGACGATTTCATCGGCGGCGCGGATCATGGCTTCGAGCATCCGCTTGTCGGTGTAGGACCGGGCGCCCTTGGAAAGCTGCACGATGAAGGGTGCCTTGCTTTCCACGCAGCCGCGGAAAAGGCCCATGATCTGTTCGGCGTTGTTGATGTTGTACGCGCCGATGGCGTACTTGCCGTAGGCGTGCTTAAAGAGTTCTTTGGTTGTTACAATCATTGTTGGCTCCCTTGGGTTGGTTAATGAAAACGACGGCGGATTCTAGTTAAGCGAAAAGGGATTGCGACTATAAATTTTTGAATAATGGGAGCGCTGCAATGGCGACATGCATGCGCGGGAAATAGGGGCTTGCCCTATCCTCATCGGTAGGGTAGATTCCGCGCCTTTACCGCACGGCAACACACCGCCATGCGCCGCAGCACCCCCTTGGATTCTTGCGGACGGAACGACGGTGTATGTGCATGGAAAAAATGAAAACACAACACAAAGGAATGCAACATGGGTTTATTCAACCTGTTCAAGCCCGCCAAGTGCGTGCTGGTGGTCGATGCCGTCTCCCTCGGCGAATCAATGGGAATGAAAGGCAAGGTTCCGCCGCGTAACCAATTGCAACTGCTGCGCCGCCTGTCCGTTTTTGCCAAACGCGAAAAGCTGTCGGTAGTGGCGGTGCTCGTGGGCAACCCCCTCAACAAGGCGCCGGACGACAAGGAATTCGAAGGCATGCAGGTGATCTATAGCCCGTCCGAGGAAGGCCACGCCAAGTTTTTGGCCAAGACCGCCGCGCGCAAGGGTAGCCGTGCCATCCTGGTTTCCGGCAACGCCGCAGCGGAGAAAATGGCCGGTGCGTCCGTCAAGAAGCTGCGCGTCAATACGTTCCGCAAGGCCTTCGAGGTCGG
>JBGSLE010000304.1:0-2461 GCA_041740875.1 Pontiella sp.
GCCAGGCGGTCGAAGTTGGGCGTCTTGGCGTGCGGGTTGCCATAGCAGCCGAATTCGTAGGCGCTGGTGTCCTCGAAGGTCAGCCACAGGATGTTCGGCTGGGCATGCGCCGCACCAAGCAGCGCAACGGCGGCCAGCAGCAGGCCGGCCCTGAGTTTCAATGAACGCTTATCCATGGTTTTCTCCAATCTACGTAATCGCAGGCACCGTACAATACCATCGACGGAATGGAGATGCACAATCCGCCATCTTTCCTTGCATAAAACACCACCGCTCAATCCGCGGCCTTGGCGCTGCCCCACCAGTCCGCGTTGGGCGACCAATCTGCATCCAGGTAGCGGGTGTGCTGCTTTTCCAGCGCCGCCTTTTGCTTCGTCCGGGACTCATCGATCTTTTGCCGGAACTTCGCGGCGTCGAAGCGGGGATCGGGCTTGGGCATGAGGGCGCCGGCGTCGGCCAGCCAAGCATCGAGCTTCTTTTTGAGGGCCGCCACCTTTTCCGGATGTTGCCGCGCAAGGTCGTCCTGTTCGCCAATGTCGTTGACCAGGTTGTACAATTCGCACCGCCCGTCCTCGTGGTAGAAGATCAGCTTCCACTCCTTGGAGCGGATGATCGACGACGGTTCGCCGCCCTGGTTGCCATAGTGCGGGTAGTGCCAGAAGAGATCGCGCTCGACAATGGTCCCGCCCGCGAGCAAGGGCACGAGGCTGACGCCGTCGACGTGCTGTTCCGGCAGTTGCGGAATCCCGGCGAGTTCGAGCATGGTGGGGAAAAAGTCCATGTGGATCGCCGGCACCGGCGTGCTCGATCCGGGTTTGGCGATGCCCGGCGCGCGGATGTAGAAGGGCTCGCGGATGCCGCCCTCCCACTGGCGCCCCTTGCCGCCGCGCAGCGGCAGCAGGCTGGTGGCAAAGGCGTCGCCGGAGGAGACCCCGCCGTTGTCGGAGGTGAAGATGACGACGGTGTTTTTATCCAGCCCGGTTTCCTCCAGCTTGCGGAGCACGATGCCGACGGCGGTGTCGAGCGTCTCCATCATGCCGGCATAGACCGGATGGTCCTGCACCTGCCGGACGGGCAGGCGGCGATCGAACGCAAAGCGTTCCTGCGCATCGGCCAGCCCCAGCGCTTTCGCTTTTGCGCGGTATTTGTTGCAGAGCGCCTCCGTGGTTTCGAGGGGCGCGTGGACCGCATAAAAAGAGAGGTAGGCCAGGAACGGCTTGTCCTTGCTCGACTCGATGAACGCGGCCGTTTCGTTGGCCAGGCGCAGGGTGAGCGATTCGCCGTCGGGGCCGCTTTCCAAGCGCGGATTTTCCCACGGCGCAAAAAAGCCCCCCTTCGGCGAACCCGGCTCCCAGCCACCCTTGTTGATGTCGAACCCGTGGTCCTCCGGCCAGGAACCTTCCGCGCCCAAATGCCACTTGCCGGCGAAGAAGGTGGCGTAGCCCGCCGCGCGCAGCGCCTCGGCGATGGTGGTGTCGGCGTGCGGCAGGTTGTGGGCATATTCGGCCGGCATCACCGGATCGTTCCGTGTCCACTCCAGGCCGGACGGGCTGCCGATCCATTGGGTGATGCCGTGCCGCGGCGGCGCCTTGCCCAGCAGGATGCTCGCCCGCGACGGGCTGCACACCTGGCAGGCGGCATAGCCGTTTTCGAAGCGCATGCCCGAACGGGCCAGCGCATCGATGTTCGGCGTTTCGTAGAAGGTGCTGCCTTCAATGCCGATATCGCGAACCCCCAGGTCGTCCACCAGGATAAAGACAAAATTGGGCCGCGCGGCCACCGAGAGGGCCATGCACGCCAAGACCATCCATGCGATGCCATGTTTCATTGCAGCCATCTCCTTTCGAATGCCAGGAACGCCTGGCCAACCTATCCACACGCTACTCGATCAAAAGCTCGTCGATGCACATGCCGCCCTTGCCGATCGTCGAGAGCACGATGGTGTTCGCACCGCTGCCGAGCGTGACCTCCACCTCGACGGTTTTCCAGCCGACGCCCCACCCTTCCGTGTTTTCCATGAAGAGCTCCGGCGCGACAACCTTGCCATTGACGGCGAGCTTCATGGCGCGGCCCTTTTGCCCTTTGGCTTTCCCGGAGTAGCGCAAGCGCAGCGTGAAGGTGCCGGGGCTGCCGTCGTTTTCCTGGTACCATTCGACCGAACCGGACTGGTGGCCAAAATCGAGGTAGCCCGAACCGTGGAATCCTTCGCCCTCGCTTTTGACCATGGCTCCCTTGAACTTGGCGTCTTCGGCCTGTTCGCCGATGCCGGCCACCGGAGTTTCGGAGCCATCGCCCCAATAGAGCCCCTGCCCCGGCCCGAACCGTTCCCGCATGGCGAAGAGCAGGCGGTCGCCGTCGAACACCGCCGCCTTGACCTCGGTGCCGGGCGCGACACGGAACGGCCCGGCATACACCGTGGACGGCTCCGAACCGTCGAGCGAGTAGAGCACCTTGAGGTTCC
>JBGSLE010000305.1:0-5447 GCA_041740875.1 Pontiella sp.
GCTCCTGCTGCTCCTGCCCATCCGCTACCAGTTGCTCAAGAAGCGGTTCGCCAAAACCTTGCGCATGGAGCTGGCCGGCGACATGCACGACTATATCGGCAGCAGCCTCGGCGGCATCCAGGTCCTGGCCGAAACCGCCGAACGCAAGCCCGAATCCGCCCCCGTCCACCTCAAAACCATCCGCATGCTCTCCGCCGAATGCGTCGTCTCCATCCGCGACCTGGTTTGGATCCTGCGCGGCCATCAACCCGTTCCGGGCGAATGGGTGGCGCATTTGCGGGAAACCGCCGAAACCATGCTCGAAGGTCTGGCGCTCGACTTCCAGGCCGACGACTCCGCCCACTGCTCCTGCATTGCCGGGGCCACGTGGCGGAACCTGTTCCTGTTCTACCGCGAAGCCCTGCACAACATAATCCGCCATGCCGACGGCCACCAGGTCGGCATCCGCATCGCCACCGCAGGCCCCGGCCTGGTGCTGGAGATCAAAGACGATGGACGCGGCATTCCGGCGGAAAAAGCCGCGCGAGCCACCACGCTGGGCGCCTTGAAGCAGCGGGCCAACCTCCTGAAGGCGGATTTAGCCGTGGAATCCCTGCCCGGCCAAGGCACGCGGCTGATCCTGCGGCTGCCCGGCCACGCCTGATATCAGATCAAGGTGACTGATTGTTGATCATGCGTTGAAAAAGGGGACAGGAATGTCCCCTCTCCTTTACTGGAGCGGGGGCTTTCCAGCCCCCGAAGGTTCTCCACCCATCGCAAGGGGAAGGGGACAGGAATGTCCCCACTCCTTTACCGGAGCGGGGGCATTCCTGCCCCCGTTTGGGGCAAAAACCCCTCGCCTCGATCCCCGGCCGCCGTGTTACGTATTTTCGTAACATGACAAAAAAGCAGAAGGGTGTATCCTGTTTACAGTTTTGGATCAGGTTGTGCGGAAAACCGCTGCACGTGGCGGGCTCCGCTAGGCGGGAGCGAGAGGGCAAAGCAAACAAAAAAGGAGCGAGCGAGATGAAGATAATGATGAAATCAACAGGGGCGATGCTGGTTGCATTGCTGTGCAGCACGGCGGCGCAGGCGGCAACAGGATCGTGGAATGTAGATGCCGCGGGGAACTGGATCGACAATGCAAACTGGGTTAGTAATTATGTCCCGAATGCAGCGGGCGAAATCGCCATGTTCACCAATAATATAACTACCACTGGTCGTAACATCACGATCGGAACCACCGCAACCGTTGGTAGCATGTATACAGGTGATGCGTCTACCTCCTTCAGGATTATCGGCGGGACACTCGTTTTCGACAACGGCGCTAACGGCGCGAGCTTGACGCAGCGTGCTGTCAGCAAAGGCGACAGCATCACGTCGATCATTGCCCTGAACTCCCATCTGGCCGTCACCAACGTATCGGCAAACACCCTGACCATTGGCGGGGCGGGCGATATCGGCGGCTTTACCGGGGCCGGAGCGGTTACGATCAATGGCGACGTAACGCTGGGGGGCCATAGCACCAACAACAACTTCGCCGCCGGACTTACGCTGAATTCCGGGAAGCTGACCACGATTAATGCGGCGAAGCCTGCCGTTTTCGGTACAGGAACGCTGACCTTGAAAAGCGGTGAACTGGTCCTGACAACCGGCGGGACGGCCAGAAACTACGGCAACACCACCACGGTGGCCGGCGATGTAAAAATCACGAGTGACATAACCGGGGCGAATACCGTCAAAGACGCTGCCATGACGCTAGGAACCCTGAATATCGGTTCGCAGACGCTAACGGCCGCAGATGGCGCAGACATGGCTGCAGGATATATAAATGTTCTGACTTTCACCGGCGCCAACATCAGCGGCAATACCGTTCTGGATGTGCAAAACAACAGTGCCGGTACGAACCGCCTGACCATCGGCACCCTGAACGGAACCGGAAGCATCACCAAAAACGGCGCTGGCGAATTGCGGCTCAACGGCGCAGCCGGAACGTTCGGCGGCGATATCACCGTGTCGGCGGGATGGCTGACGCTAATGGCAAATGGCGGACTGCAGTTCGTCATTGGTGCAAACGGCGTGAACAACACACTCGCCGGCACGGGCACCGTGGTTCTGAACGGTGGCTTCACCTTCGACCTGAGCGGCGCAAGCCAGACCGTCGGCGATTCCTGGCAGATTGTAGACGTGGACAACCTAACGGAAACCTTCTCCGCCTCCTTTGCGGTTTTAGATTTCACGGCAGATGCCACGAGCAATCTATGGACCAAGGCGATTGACGGAACGAAGTCCTATGAGTTCTCGGAAGCCACCGGTGTTTTGATGGTGGTCAGCGATATCCCGCTGGTGCCAGCCACCCTGCATATCGCCTATAGCGGAGGTTCGGTGGTGGTCGGATCCACGAATATGGCCTCGGGGTTTGCGCATACCCTGCAGGTCAAAAACGATCTGGTCTACGGAACCTGGAGCAACGTTTCCACCGTAGTGGGCGTGACCTCCACCAACTGGACGTTCAGCCCCATATCGGCCGGGTTCTACCGGATCGAATCGAACTAGGTGCGGTGCCGGGAAACCGTTCAACCCTTTGGAAACTGCCCGGTGGCGCAGTCGCCGGGCATTATGAAAAGACAGGAGCAGTACATGAGACAGGAGAAAAAAATGAGACAGGAGCAGAAAATGGTTAAAAAACAATTCGCATCGATAATGGTACTGGGGGCTTTGGCGCTGACCTCCCAGGTGGCGCAGGCGGCCATTGTTACGGACAACTTCAATACGGCCGACACCACCAATCTGGGCGACAACCTCGCGACGCGCCAGTCCGGTACGGCGGCACCCTCGGGCTATACCGAGGAGACCGACACACAAAACACCATTGATGGCAACAAGCTGGTTAAAACCGGCGGCGGAACTTTGACGCTGAATACCAATTTGGTCAGCTACCTCGGAGCCAACAAGTTTTCAGTTTCCGTTGAACTGGATGTGGATGTCGGCGGCACGCTCGGGTGGACCTCCATGTCGTTGCTGAGTGCAACCGATAACACCCGCGGCAAAAGTCCGTTCTCCTTCTTTGCCCGCGACAACCAGGCGGCCGTGTCGCTGATATCGATCGGCTACGGAACAGGCAGTGCCGTGAACACCCTTAACCTTAACGCCGTTGCGATCAACACGGCGCTTGGCATTTCGACTTTTTCCACGCTGGACAACCATACCTACACGTTCGATGCCACCGGGAGTAGCGCCACGGCGGGCACCTTCGATTTTCTCATCGACGGAACAGTTGTCGCAAACGATCTGGCCTACTCGTTCAGCGATGCAACCAGCCGCACCATCAGTTGGGTAGGTAACAACGCTACCATCGGCAAGTTCGACAATCTGAGCGTGATTCCCGAGCCGGCCACGCTTGGATTGATTACCGCCGTCGGCGCGGGGCTCATCTGGATCCGGCGAACCTTCACAATCTAGCCGTTCCGGTCAGGCTGAAAAAGCCCCTCGCGGGAAAACGGGGGGCTTTTTTATTGTTCATGGGCGCATGGTTCTACGCCGTCGCGTTGGTTTATCCGTTCGAGTCGGCAGGATGAAGATACATGATGAATCCGGACAGGCGCTGCCGAAGAGGAGAGGGTCATCGCCTCGAGGTAGCTCGG
Organism: Pontiella sp.; assembly: GCA_041740875.1. GTDB lineage: Bacteria > Verrucomicrobiota > Kiritimatiellia > Kiritimatiellales > Pontiellaceae > Pontiella. Next base: position 3,624 of record JBGSLE010000305.1, read on the forward strand.
AAGTAAAGGCGGCAATAAAAAAGCGAAACAGGAAGCATCCCATGAAAAAAACATGCCTCGTCTTAATGGCAAGTTGCCTGCTCGGCGGCTCGCTCGCCGCCAAACTTCCGGAAAAACCGAATATCATCGTCATCTATACGGACGATCACGGCTATGCCGATGCCGGATTTCAGGGCGTGGTGTCGGATATCAAAACACCAAATATCGATGCGTTGGCTCGCAGCGGGGCGGTCATGACGCAGGGCTACAGCACCGCACCGCAGTGCGTGCCGTCGCGTGCCGGACTAATGATCGGCAAGTCGCAGAACCGCTTTGGCGTTGATGATAACGGTGACGATCTCGAAGGGTTCAATAAGGAAACCACCATCGCCGCGCGCCTACAAAAGGCGGGCTATGTGACCGCTCAATTTGGAAAATGGCATCTCGGTCCAGAAAATAAAATCACCGACCATGGCTTCACCCACGAGTTTGCATTTCACAACAATGAAAATCCATTTTTCGCCAATATAAACGTCGATGGAACGGATCGTCCCATGAGCAAAATGACGGTGGATATGTATCATGTCGACGGATGCAGTCACGCTGCCGCCGCCTTGATTGAGCGGTACAAAAATCAGCCTTTTTTCCTCTATGTCGCACTGCGGGCACCCCATGTTCCACTCGATGCGCCGAAAAAATATCTGGATCGTTTTCCCGGCGATATGCCGGAACGCCGTCGTCAGGCACTTGCCATGATTTCTGCCACCGATGACGGAGTGGGTCTGATCGTGGATACCCTTAAAAAGTGTGGGTTGACCGAAAAAACCATGATCTTCTACATGGCCGACAACGGGGCTCCGTTAAAGCTTAAAATGGAAGATCTGTCCGGAGGCGGCCCCGGTTGGGATGGTAGTCTCAACACGCCGCTCAATGGTGAAAAAGGAATGCTGACGGAAGGCGGCATGCATGTACCTTTTGTTGTCGCGTGGCCCGGAACCATTCCTGCGGGACAGAGATACAATCAGCCAGTGAGCACGCTCGACATGGCCGCCACGTCCGCTGCACTGGCGGGGATCAAGACCAAGCCCGGCGATCTCGACGGGGTCAATTTAATCCCGCATCTCACCGGACAGCTCAAAACGCCGCCGCATGAAGCACTCTACTGGCGCTGGGGCGCACAGTCGGCCATTCGCGAAGGCGACTGGAAACTACTGCGTGCTGGCGACCGCGAATACCTCTTCAATCTCAGCAACGATCTGGCGGAAAAACACAACCTGATTGCACAGTACCCCGAAATCGCCCAGCGCCTACATGCCAAGCTGGAAAGCTGGTGCGGCGAACTCTCCCCGCCCGGCTTGATGGTCAAACCGATGGCAAAGACGTGGTCGGAATATTATGACTTTTATCTGGAAGGAAAATCACGTTTCGGCGGTGCGGTGCAAGACGGTGATGCAAATGACTAAAACAAGGATTAAAAAAATGTACATGAAGAAAAAATGGGTTCTGGTTCTGCTTGCGGCAGGTTTAGGCGTTGCACACGGGGCGTCGGAAAAAGCATCCACAGACCAACCCAATATTATACTGATTTTAGCGGACGATTTGGGTTATTCCGACCTCGGCTGTTATGGCAGCGAGATCAAGACGCCGAATCTGGATCGGCTGGCGGCGGACGGCTTGCGCTTCACGCAGTTCTTCAATTCCGGTAAGTGCGAGCCGAGCCGGGCCTGTCTGTTAAGTGGACAATACTGGCAAGTATGCGGACTGGGTATTAAAAAGGGCATCACGATGGGTGATGCTCTGCGCGGCGCGGGCTATGCCACCTTTGCCCTTGGCAAATGGCACGTG
>JBGSLE010000306.1:0-2215 GCA_041740875.1 Pontiella sp.
TCGCAAGCGCGAGCATCGCAAGCGCCAAGAACGTTTCGCGGCGTCCGCCATCGCGATGACGGAGCCGCCCGGAGGCCTGATGGCCAATAAATTCTATAGTTTCCATGGCTCCATGCTTAACAGCGGCTTTGTCGGGATGCAAGCGGTAAATCTTTTTGATTTATCGCTTGCCTATGGACGATTCCGGCTGTATCAACACGTATATGAAAAGGGGCTGGGTGCCCTGCCGGCGCGGCAGGGAGTCCGGCGCTACAACTAAGGAGCAGGACAATGAAAAAGACAGTATTGATTGCGAGCATCATGGCGATGGGGCTGGCGGCCGCCCAAGGACAAACCATTCTCATGGACTATGACGACCTTAATCCCACCAACGGCGTCCACGACGTCGCGGTGCTTGACGGCGACTTCCAAAACATTATCGGCGTCATTGCGGGCAATCCTACAGAATCGTCCAGATTCAACCAAATGCCCAACTGGACCAACCTGCGCGGGATCAGCAACCCGCAAACCGAAATCGCATCCGCCACAAACCTGGCCTCCGGCGTGGGTGGCCCCCGCAACGCCTTTGTTACGGGCGACAAGAATATCCACGCACAGAGCATCGGGTACACCATTCAGGAAGGCGATACCTTCAATTGCAGCTTTATGTGGCGCACCGGCACAGGCTCGGAAGCCGACGACGTCATCGTGATGACCCTCTTCTACACGGACGACGACACGCTCAAGACCAACAATGCCACCATCGTCCATACGTTCACGGCGCCCAACGCGGCGGCGTTGAACACATGGATAACCCAAAGCTTCACCACCCCCGTGGTGGATGCCGGAGCCGTCGGCAAAACGCTGATGCTCAGCTTCACCAGCACGGGCAGCGGCATTAACCCTCCAGGCGTCGAATTTGCGCGGCTGGACAACCTGTACCTCGAATCCGCCTCGGATGCCGAACCGCCGCCGCCCCCGGAAATCGGCGACCTGGACATCGCCCAGGCGGGAACGGATGTGGTGGTCAGCTGGAACGCAACCAACTCGGCGACCTACGTACTGCAAAGCAAGGCCGACCTGTCGTTTGGCGGGTGGAGCAACCTGGTTGAAAACATTGTCGGCGTGGACGGCACGCTCGCGGTCACAAACAGCACGGCCGATGCGAAGGCCTTCTACCGCGTGATCATAGAATAGTCCGCCGTTCCGTAAATAGCGCGTCGCCCTCCCTCGTTGAACGGCGGAGGGCGTTCGTTTTTTGGTCAGGCGCTTTGTGCGGTCTTTTAGCCAAGAAAGGAAAATGAATCCACAGATTTCATCGATAGACACCGATTAGCAATGCTTTGCGCAATTTTGTCTGCTCACTCAACGGGGTAGTAGCTGTATTTATGCAACCTACTGAAAATCTGCGCACATCTGCGGAATCTGTGGATTCCATTCCCGGATATAGGTTTAGGGCTGTCATCCGACAGAAAGAAGGAACGATGAATGTTGCGACACAGGTTTGTTGTGTAATTTCGCTGGCGGCCGGGGGCGTTGCCTGGGCCGAAGACTACTATGTCGCCCCGGGCGGATCAGACGCGAACTCCGGCGCGATCGGGCAGCCGTTCAAGACCATCGCACGCGCACAGGCCCAGGTCCGCCAAAGCGCCGCCCTGAAAAAGGAACCCATCACGGTCCACCTTCGGGAAGGCATCTACTACCTCGATGATGCGCTCGTATTCTCCGCCGAGGATTCAGGCGCGCCCGCCGCCCCGGTAACCTACGCGGCATTCAACGGGGAACGGGCCGTGATCAGCGGCGGCACCAACCTCGCGCTCGTCTGGAAGCCCTACCGGGATGGCATCCTCCAGGCGGAGACGCAGGGGGAGAAAATCGACCAGCTCTTCGTGAACGGTACCCGCCAGCACATGGCGCGCTACCCGAACTTTGATCCGGACGCATCGCCTTACAACGGATTTGCCGCAGACGCCTTCGCGCCGGAGCGTGCCGCAGGCTGGAACGACCCGTCCGGGGGCTATATCCACGCCATGCGCAAGGGGGGCTGGGGCGGCTTCCATTACCGCATCACCGGCAAGAACCCCGACCACTCCGTGGCCTACGAAGGCGGCTGGCAGAACAACCGCCCGTCGACCATGCACGTCGAACACCGGTTTGTTGAAAACATCTTCGAAGAATTGGATGCGCCCGGCGAATGGTTCCACAACGCCAAGAGACGGACCCTCTATTACTATCC
>JBGSLE010000307.1:0-10415 GCA_041740875.1 Pontiella sp.
CGGGCTGACCGGCGACGCCGTCCGCGCGCTGCGCCAACGCATGGGACTTTCGCAGACGAAGTTCGGTGCCTTGTTCGATCTCAGCCAGGGAACCATCACGCGCTGGGAAAACGGCAAGGCCACGCCCGGACCCAACACGGCCCATACGGAAGAGCTGGAGCAGCTCTTCCGGAAAAACCCTCCGGCCTAAGTTGCTTTGCGTTCGGCGCGCTCTTCTGCAATAAACTCCCTTCCATGAACGGACTCTTCATTACGGGAACCGGCACAGGAGTCGGGAAAACCGCGCTCAGCGCGTTGCTGCTGGCGGAACTGCGCCGGCGGGGAACTGCCGCCACGTACTTCAAGCCGGTGCAAACGGGATGTTGCGAAGCAACAGGCACCAGGCACCAGGCACTAGTGACCAGGCACCAGGCACCAGGCACTAGTGATTTATCCCAGCTCCCAGCTCCCTCCTCCCAGCTCCCAGCTCCCGACCTCGATTATGCGCTTTCCATGGCCTCGATGCAGGTTGCGGAGGAGCAATACGCCGCCATGTCGCCCTACCGCTTCGAGCCGGCCTGCTCGCCGCACCTGGCCGCCGAGATGGCCGGAACGGAGATCGAGATTGCGGAGATGGTGGCGGCGGCGCGCACGCTGGCCTCGGAGTATGAATTCGTCGTTGCCGAGGGTGCGGGCGGAGTGCTCGTCCCGCTCAACCGGCGCGAGACGATGCTCGACCTTATGCAAGCGCTCAAATTCCCAATCCTGCTCGCCGCAAGCCCGGGGCTCGGCACGATCAACCACACCCTGCTCACCCTGCGCGCGCTTCGCTCCGACGGGTTGAAAGTGGCCGGTGTGGTCTTCGTCGCTAACCAGCCCGGCGAACCCGGCTTCATCGAGGAGGACAACGCCGCCACCATCAAACAGTTTGGCAAAGTGCCGGTTTTGGGCACGATTCCCTACTGTGCCGCGCTGGCCGCCCCCGCCCCCTGCTACGCCGACCTGCCGATCCCCGTCGTCGCCGAAACCGAAAAGATCGTGAACCGTTTGGGGGTTTGAGATGGCGGAAAAGGAAATGACCTTCGGCAAGCTGGTCGACTCCATCCACATGGTGCATGGGGAAATGGCTGCGCAAGCGAGCAAGGCAGTAAACATCAGTCTTACCCTGCGAAACTGGTTGATTGGATATTATGTTGTGTTGTCGCAGAAACTGAAAGAAAGGGGATTGGAGCGGGTAAGCGAACGCGAACTCAGAAGATACAGAACCTTTGCACGGGTCTATCCTCAGATTTGGGAGTCAGCGACTCCCAAACTGGCGGTTCCCGGAAAAAACTGGTCGAAAGCCTCTCCTTCACTCATCGACAGAGCTGTTTCAAATTGACGACGACCTCAACGACGATATCGCACACGAAAAGGAGCATGGCATGAAACATGACGATTATGTCGAAAAGAAGCATTACCAGACCTTCGAGGAGATAAAAACGACCGGGGAATTCGGGAGGGAATCATGGTCGGCTCGCGATCTCCAACCCGTACTCGATTACGGGAGCTGGGATAAGTTCAAGCGGGTCATTGAAAAAGCGATGACTGCCTGCACAAAGGCCGGTCAAGCGGTTGAAGACCATTTTTCCCCAATGGGAAAAATGGTTCATATCGGATCTGGTGCGGAACGTGAGGTAGAAGATTTTGCCCTCTCCCGCTATGCCTGCTACCTGATCGTCCAGAACGGTGACCCGACCAAGCCAGTCATCGCCAACGGCCAAACCTATTTCGCCATGCAAACCCGACGGCGGCGGCACCATGCCCGAAGACCTGCCTACACCCATCACCAGTACAAAGAAGCTGGAATGCGAACAGCAGAGGAAACTGGAAAACCGAAACAAGGGCCAACGCCAATGAACTCCGATTTCCAACGCCCGCGCAACATGGCAGACCTGCTCGAACGCTACCGCGACCGCGTTCAGCCCGTGCTCAACATGCTGCTGGAAAGTCCCTATTTCTACCAACAGGATCAACTCTAGGTTGCCGCCATGCAAAACCGCATCTTCCATCCCTACACCCGCTTTTCCGCGATCGAGGCGGGCTTCCCGAACATCGTGCGCGGCGAGGGGATTTATCTCTTCGACGATGCGGGCCGCCGCTATGTCGACATTGTTTCGAGCTGGTGGGCCTGCGCGCTCGGCCACGGCCATCCCAAAGTGGTGGAAGCCATCCGGGAGCAGGCGGCCGTTTTGCAGCATTCCATCACCGGCAGCCTGACGCATCCGAAGGTGCTGGAGCTGGCCGATCGGCTGGCGCGGCTGATGCCGTCGCCCGACCGCCACAGCGTTTTTGCGAGCGACGGTTGTTCCGCCGTCGAGGCGGCGCTGAAGATTGCCGTGCAGTATTGGTACAATGTCGGCCGTCCGGAAAAAACATGGCTGGTCGGCATGGACCAGGGTTACCACGGCGACTCGCTCGGCGCGCTCGGCGTCGGGTTCGTCGATGGCTTCCACAAACCGTTTGAAAAGACCGTACGCCACCCTGCCAAGCTCCCCTTCCCCGTTCCAACCGCCACCGATCCCGACGGATTCCTGCCCAGCCAGGCCGTCATTGAAAACCATGCGGAGCAGCTGGCGGCGGTGATCGTCGAACCGCTCTGCCTCGGCTCGGCGGGGATGAAGATGTACCCGGCGGGCTACCTGGCAAAACTGGCCGCCTGCTGCGTCGCGAACGACGTGCTGCTGATCGTCGACGAGGTGGCCATGGGCTTTGGCCGCACCGGGAAACGGTTCGCCTTCAACCATGCGGGGATCGACCCCGATATGGTGTGCGTCGGCAAGGCACTGACGGCCGGCTACATGCCGCTGAGCGCCTGCATCGTGAAGGATAAAATCTACCAGACCTTTACCGACGCCGGCGAAAAAGACGGCACCTTCTACCATGGCAACACCTTTGCCGGCCATCCCATCGGCTGCGCCGCCGCGCTCGCCGCGCTGGATATTTATGAAGCCGAGGATACCGTCGCCCGCGCTGCCGAAATGGCCAAAAAGATGAAGCAGTGGATGCTGCCGCTGGCGGAACTTGCATGCGTCAAGGAACTGCGCTTCCTCGGCATGATCGGCGTCGTGGAACTAAAGCCCGAGACGCAGCCGCAGATCGCCAAGATCAAGCGGTCGCTGCAGGAACAAGGCTACCTCTTCCGCCCGCTCGGCACCATGTTCTACCTCATGCCCCCGCTCACTATTTCCGGCGAGGAACTGAAGGCGGCGATCGCCGCCCTCCAGCAAACCATCGAGGAGTTTTGCTGACCCAAGGCGGCTTGGAGGTTGCCCGTTTTCGCTATCGACCGCGCCAGCGCACGGAGTTCGGATCCCATTGCGGCTACTCCGTCTTGTTTTCATGAAACGTTGCGACAGACAGATATTCCTTAACGGTCTTCGTGAACGCGCCCTTGAATTCGTCGGGGGAAACGGCGCCGCTATCGATGGCGGCCCTGACCTTTTCCGGCGACGGGCTGCCGATGCGATCCAGCAGCGGCTTGAGTTCGGCCCCGAGGTTGGGCAGTTCCGCGCGCAGTTTTTTCAGGTCGGGTTCGAGCAAGGCGGCGTAGCGATCCCCCAAGCGGACGCGCAGTTTTTCTTCGTTGTATTCGACCTGCGGCACGCTGCGGTAGCTGACCTTCAGGCGCGTGCCGCCCACGTCGGGACACCAAAGGCTTTTCTTTTCACCGCGCAGATGGGCTTTCAGTTTTTCCTGCAACGCCTGTTTACGCTCCTTAAGCCGTTGCTCTTCCTGCTGGAGTTGCGTGTACGCCCGCAGCGTCGCTTCGATTTCCTTGGTCAGTTCAGGCATAGGTTCCCCCCGTTGAAATACTGTTTTTATCTGTGTTCTGCTTCTCTGTTCTTCTCCATAATTTCATACGCAAAGTCCAACTATTACTTAAAAAAAATGCTGAATTCTGGCGGATGGGCGGCATTGCGGCGAAGCGTGATCCCCAAACACGCCGGCCGTCCGGTTTTAAAAGGTTTCCTTCCCGGCGGCGATTCAGCTACCGTGCCCAACCATGTACACGCGGTTTTTCATCATAGCGGCCCTGGGCTGCATCGGATCGGGCAGCCACGCGCAGAACCCGGAGATTTTGGTCAATCCGCAGGGGCTGGCGCAGCGGGATTTTTCGATCCGTGGCAGCAGCTACACGGGCGCGGGAACTTCGCTTAATGGCGTGAATTTGAAGGTGCCGTGGTCAGCCCATTTCAACTCCGAAATCCCGCTGCTTCCCACCCTGCTGGCGGAGCCGGACGCGCGCACCGGACTGGACAACGCCTCGGGGCAACTGGTCGGTACGGCGGCCTACGAAACCCTTCCGCTCCAACCGCAAAGCCACGTCGCGGCGGGCGTGGGAACAAAGGAGCGCTACCAGTCCACGTTGCTGGGCAGTTCCGAAAACCTCGGCGGCTTCGTCGATTGGGAAAAGGCGCAGGACATCGACTATGGCGCCAACGACCTTGATCGGATTTCCGGCGGGGCGGTCTTGCAGTTCACTGAAAACGATTGGTTGTTCGATATCCTGAGCGCCAGCCAAACCAAGCAGTTTGGTGCGCAGGGCTATTACGGAATCCCGGCCACGACCTACGCCGAGCAACGCACCGAGGACACCCTGCTCTTTTTCGGCGCCACGAAGGGCGATTTGGACGGATCGTTTCTCCGGGCGGGGACGGCGCTACGGGAATTCAACGACGAATACCGGATCCCTTCCACCGCGCTCGAAAACGACGTGCTTTCCCGGTTCGGCGCGGTCTCCATCGAGGGCCGCACCCTCGAAATCCAGCATATCGCCCTCAACCTGCGCGGCGACGTGGAGCACGAGCGGATCGGCGGCGATGCCGGCAGCGACCACCGCACGCGCGGATCGGTGGTGGTTTTGCCCGAAGCGCGCTTTGAGCGCCTAGCCTTCAAGGCCGGGCTCAATAGCGTCTTCCAGACGGACGAATCGGCCGACTGGCTGCCGCTGGCGGGGATCGACTGGCTGGCCACCGACAACGCTACGCTCTACGCCGCCTACGCCGAAACCGTCCAGCAGCCCGACTACCAAACCCTCGCCAACAACCCGCTGCTACAGCAGCAACGGTCGCAAAACCACGAACTCGGATGGCGGCAGTTCCTTTCGGAGAGCCTCGACTGGCGCATCGCCGGTTTTTTCCGCCGCATGGATAACGCCTCGGACTGGATTGCGGGCTCAGCGGCCGACCTCGGCACCGTGCAGGTTTCGGGCGTGGATTCGGCGATCGGCTTTGCGCCATCGGAAAAACTGCAGTTGCGGGCCTACTACCAGTGGATCCACAAGGACAACGCCGTGTCGGGCGGGCTCTACGAAACCGACTATCCCGAGCACCTGCTCTCCTTCGCCGGCCAGTGGGCCTTTGCGCCGGAATTCACCCTTTTCGCCGCGCAAACGCTGCGCTGGCAGACCGCCAACCCGGCGCGAACAGGCGGCGATTTCGGCCCCGAGGCGTCGCTGGGCTTGCATTACCTCCCCCGCTACGCCAAGAATGTGCGCCTTTCGTTCCTGGTGGAAAACCTGTGGGGCACCGATTTCCAGGCCATTCCCGGCCTGAAGCCGCGCCCCGCTTCCTGCTTCGCCGGAATGACCGTGACCTGGTAGAAAAACACCAAGGCACGAAGAACTCAAAGGCTGGAAAGCAGCAATGTCCTTTGAGCCTTTGTGTTGAATTTAGAGGAATTGATATGGGCTTTGAAAAAGGATCGCTGGGTTTCCGCATGTTCTTCGCGTCGCGCGATTTGACGGTGGAAGATGTCGAAAAATTCGCCGCGCAGGCGCTGCCGCCGCTCAACACCATGGCCGAGGAGGAAGTCCACGGCTGGGTTGCCGGCCGCCACCTGCTTGATCGCCACATCACCGAGGAGAACGCCTTTGTCGGCGGCTACCTCCGCCTGACGCTCACGCAGGCGCAGAAAAAGGTGCCGAACTCGCTGCTGGCCGCCGAATGCGCCGTCGAGGAGATGGCGGCGATGGAAGCCGAGGGCAAGCAATTCCTCAACCAGCAGCAGCGGTCGGAAATCAAGAAAAGCGTCCGCGAACGCCTCCTGCCCGACATGCCGCCGCAGCTCAAGGGCATCGACTTCGTCTTCGACGCGCGCTCGCACATGATCTACTCCTCCGCCACCTCCGAAAAGCAGGTCGATGCCTTTGTCCTCAGCCTCATGCAGACCGCCGGCTGCTCCGCGCAGGCCGCCGACCCCGCCACCATCGCCGCCAAGACCGAGGGCATCGACGTCGAAAACTGGAGCCCCGCCAGCTTTTCGGGCGAACTCGAAGATGGCATGGTCGATGGAACCGCCGGGCGCGAATTCCTGATGTGGCTGTGGTATGGATCGGAAAAGCGCGGCGGGCTGGCGAACGTGCCGGACGTCGGCGAAATCGCCTACATGGTCGAAGGGCCGCTCACCTTCGTAATGGAGGGCAAGGGCGCGCATGAAATCACCCTGCGCAAAGGCGAGCCGATGCTCAGCGCCGAAGCCCGCACCGCCCTGCTCTCCGGCAAGAAGCTGAAAAAGGCCAAGCTCCAGTTCGTGCGCGGCGAAGAGATCTGGGCGTTTACCTTCGACGCCGACGAATTCATCTTCCGCAGCCTGAAACTGCCGCAGACCGAGACCTTCGACCGCGTCGGCAAGTTCCAGGAGCGCATGGTGCTGCTCGAAACCTTCCGGCAGGTCTTCTTCCACCTCTTCCGCGAATTCGTCAAGGAGCGCGCCGCCTCAAGGAACTGGGAAAAGACCAAGGAGGCGATGCGCAACTGGGTCGCCGAGCGCCCGACATCGGTGTAGCTCCGCAAAAAAAAACGCCGAAGGCCTCTTTGGGGAGGAACCTTCGGCGCAGCAATATTCCCGGAACCTGCTTACATCGCAAAGACGCGGCGAATCCCTAAGCCAAGCAGTGCGGCCATGGCCATGGCCGCCATCGTCGAGGGCTCGGGAATGCCGTCAACCACCCCGCTGTTCCCCGTCGAAACGCTGGCGCTCGTTGCGAGCTCATCGAGCCTGAACGCAAAGGCGCTGACCACGTCCGCAGGCCCATAGGCGGGATTGCCTTCCGCATAGGCATATCCGTCAAACACAGGCAATGTAATGACGCCATCGGGAGAGAACGACTGGCCGCCAACCCCGCCGCCGTCGGTTGCGCCGGTCTGGTAGGAATAGACCGTCCATCCGAGGAAGGAGAGATTTTGGGAGCTTGTCCAGTCAACCGAATGCGAAATGCCCACATTGGATTCGTCATCGAAAGTGAACACCTGTGAGCCGGAACCGGAGCCGACCACCACCGCAACATCGTCGCCATAGCCGTATACGTCCTGATCGAGGTAGTTTGCGATGGTTACGTTGCCAAAAGCCAGGGACGATGAGAGCGCCAACTCGTGGTTCAAGCGGCGGCCCACGAGCGTTGTCCTGATCGTAAAGTCGATTTCGCCGTTGGGCCCGACAAAATAACCTGAGCTGAGTGCGCTGCCATCCACCTCAAGGGTGGGGGCCGAGCTGTTCATGAAGGTAAAGTCACCGGTATCGCCGCTGCGGTAGACAAATCCCGTGTCAAACAGCACATTCACAGCCGCGTTTCCATTGTTGGGATCCACCACTGTGAGGTCTTGGGCGAATCCCCCTCCTTGGTCGCCCAGCGTTACGCTCATGAAATTAACATCGCCTGCCGCAAATCCGTTGTCCATGTAAAGAACGGCCGAGGCAGTTCCGGCCAACCCGGCCACTAACCCCGCCACCCGCAAAATCCTGCAATCCATCTTGAGTCCTTTAGGTTGTGTATTTCCCGATTCCAGCTGCTAATCAGCGGAATCGCGAAAAGGAGAGCATTTAATGCGCCATTACGGCGGCCGGCTGCTGCGGCCCCGGCATTCAAAGGGGAATCGGGCGATCTATTTTCGAAGGATGCAAAATCTCCTGGCCGCCCTGCGCAGTAATGCGAACCGTGGACGCCGCTTGGGAAATTCCAAGCGTCTCCGCGCCAATAGGCGCGTTTTTCCCCAGCTTGGATTATTCGCAGATACGCAGGCCGCAAAGAAACCCGTACTTTATTGTCGTATTTCCTGCGGAAGAACCTTTTGCATTTGGCTGAAGGATCCCCCATCATCCGGAGTATGTCGTTATTCTCTAGATTCAAACAGGTTGAGAAAAACCAGGAGCCCACCATCACGGTCGAGTTGCTGGAAGAGCACTTGGATTCCATTCGGAAAATCATGCTTGAAATCCGGAATTTCGAGAAAAAGAAAATCACGCGCAGCCCAACGCACACCTACTGGAAATCCATCGACATCGAGGAGGCCTGGCCGAGCTGCCAGGAGGTTTTCACGGATACCTACGCGGTGCTTTGCGGCATCGCCAGCAGCTTCCACACCGAACCCTTTGAACTGCCCCCGTCCTCTTCGTTTGCCGAGGCGCTCGACCTGTTCTCCTATCTAGTGGCCCGGATTGAAATGCAGCTTGGAGCGACGAACGAGGTGGGGCTGTTTTCGCAGGATCAGCTCGCGGGGATCGACCAACGCATCCTGCTGGTCCAGAATGCGGCGAACCGGCTGCAAAAGCATATCGTGAACGATTTCGTGTATGCGGAAAACGCCGTCCGATCCAAGCTTTAGCGGCCCAGCTCTTTCTTGAGCAGGCGGACGAATTTTTCGGCGGGTTTGTTCTCCGCACCCATCATGCAGGCCTGGATCCAGTTGCGCTCCAGCAGGTAGCCGCTGCGGTAGCTGATAAGCACGCCGTGGTCCCGGAGCATGTCGCCGATCGCCTCGGAGGAGTGGATGGGGGGAAGCGCGACGGTGACGACGGCGGGCATGGCGCAGGAGTCGGGCGCGAGGATCGGCGCATCGATTTCCGCCAGCTTGCGGCGGATGGTCTTCGACCAGTCGCGGACATCGTCGAACCGTTTTTCCCAGTCGTGCGAGCGCAAGGCGGCCAGCAAAGCGTAGATGAGGTTGGACTGGATGGTGTAGGGGATTCCGTCGCCTTGGTGGTAAAGGCCAAGATCGATCGAACAGGGCAGGTCGTCTGGCGCAGGCGCCAAGGCGTGGTTGTGGAAGACCATGCAGAGGCCGGAAATGGAGGCCAACCCCTTGCCGCTGGTGCCGGACGCGAGGTAGACGCGGGAAAGGTCGACCGGCACGGTTCCGATGGAGCTGATGCAGTCGAGGCAGAGCTTGATGCCGCGCGCGGCGCAAACATCGGCGTACATGTCCAAGTCGTTCAGCACCCCGGTGGAGGTTTCGCAATGCGTGCCCCAGACCCAGCCCGTATCGGGATGGTCGCGCAACGCCTTTTCCAGGTCCGCGAGGGTGAAGGAGCGTCCTTCCGGAATTTCCAGCGTGTGGAAATAAAGCTTGGCGCCGTTGGCGTTTCTGATCAGGCGGCGGCCGAATTCGCCGCTGACGAGGATCAGGCCGGGCTGGCCGAGCAACGAAAGCTGCCCGGCGATGGCATCGTTGGCCATCGTGCCGGAACCCATCATGATTTGGACGTGGCGGGCCTTGGTCAGGTTGCAGAGCAGGCCGCGCGCGGCCTGGAAATCGTGGATGAAGGATTGCGCGCGGTGCGAACAGGGCTTGCCGCCATAGACTTCCGACACCTGCTTGGAAAAATCGACGGGGCCGGGCAGGAAGTTGAAGAGCATGGTGTCGTCGTTGGCTAGGTCGGGGGGCTGTTTGGCGAAGGAGCGCGAGCGGCCCTTGAGGTCGTGGTAGGCTTCGAGCGTGAGGTACATTGGCTGGTACTGCGCGTCCTCCGTTCCCACCAGCGGGCCGAAGGGGATGAAGCCGAGGAATTGGTAGAGCTTGATCTGGCGGACGGTGCCGGAGATGACGGCCAGGTCGTGCCCGCAGTCGATGGCGTGCTGGACGAGCTGGGCGATCAGCCCCTGGGAGATGCGGGTGTAGCGGTATTCATCCTCGACGGCGAGCAGCCGGATTTCGCACAGCGAGCGGCCGGCGGGCAGATGGGAATCGAGGTTGGGTAGCTTGGAATCGAGCGAGAAGGGCCGCTTGTCGCGGAAGGCGATCATGCCGGCGAGGATGCGCTGTTCCTCGTGGACACAGACAATGTAGGTGTTTTGCGCGTGGAACTTGTCGGGCAACCGCTTGTCGTGGTTGGGTTCGTGCTGGGGGATCTCTTCGACAAAGATCTTGTAGTTAAGCGCGTGGATGGCATCGATCTCCCACGTTTGTTCGGCAATCTTGAAAACGAAACCATCGAGCAAGGCCATTTATGCCTCCTTTTGGGGGGTTGCTTCGGCGAACGCCAGTCGGATGCGTTCGCGATGTGCGAAAAGGACAATGGCCGCCGAACCGGCCAGCGCGGCCACGAGGTGGCCGGGGAAATCCAGTGCGTAGGCCGCCGGCGGAACCAGCAGGAACGCCGCGAGCCCGCTGAGGATG
>JBGSLE010000308.1:0-9245 GCA_041740875.1 Pontiella sp.
CGTCCGGCACGATCAGGCGCACGACCGGCGCCTTGCGGGTGGCATCAAGCGCCGCGAGCGCGGACGCATCGTCGCGCATCAAGGCGTCGACGGCCAGGATGTCGGTGGCCACCAGATCGAGCAACGCGTGGTAGTGGACAACGCTGTTCTCGCTATTGCCCTGCACATTGACCCGGTGGATCCAGAACAAGGACGGCGCGCACACCAGCAGCAGGGCGACCACCATCACCGCAATGGGGAAATGGATCGACTGCTCGCGGTAGGCAACCACCGTTCCGCCCTCTGGGGATTTCGCCTTGCCGGTCATGGGCGACCTCCCTGCACTGCGGTTTTCGCGGCATCGAAGATGACGAGCTCAAAGACGATCTCAGCCCTCAGCAACCCTTCCTCATGGGTGCTGGAGGTCTGGAACAACTGCAGCGAGCGTTCCGAAAGCAAATGCTGCTGAATGGCGGCATTGCCGAGAAACGTCTGGATGGAACCGAAGGTTCCAGAGCCCTTGAGCGATGCCACCAGCACCGGCTGTGCGGCATTTCCGGCGGAGGTTCCGCGCTCCACCTTGAGCGAGTCCACCATGAAGGTGGCACCTTCCGCAGTGGCCTGGAGGAAAGAGATCAACCCATCTTCCGTGCGCACGGCCCCGGCGTTCGAGCCTTCGAAATCATCGACCAGAACGAGCGCCTGCCGCTGGATCCTCACCAGCCGGGGCAACACTTCGGAAAGTTTGCGGACGCGTTCGAGTTCCCATTGCGAACGCAGCCGCAGCGCATAGGTTCCCATGGCCGGAACCGCCGCCAGCAGCGGGGGCACCAGCACCCAGAGCACCAGCCGGGTGCGCGACGCCTTGAATTTTCCAACATCCATAAAACACCTACTTTTTCAAACCGCATTCAAACTGGGCATAGAGCACCGGCACCGTCCCAACCATGCGCCGCTCGCTCGTCACGGGCCGAATGCCGGTAATTCCTGCCATGAGCACCTCGTTGCCTTCCCACGACTCCTTGAGTGCGCGGAACGAGTCGCCGGACTCGGCCGAGGCCGGTGGCATGACAAGCCCGAAGGAGATCTTTCCGGAATTGGCCGACAGGCTCTGCAAGACGACCCCCTTGGGTAGTTCGGCAAAGAGATTGTGGACGACCGGAAGCAATCGGACGCGCTGCCCGAGCGCCTGCTTGAGCGCCCCGACCTGCGCATGGCTGGCCTGCAGCTCCCCATAGGATTTGGCGGGATCCCGGAAAACCGCCGCATCGAGCCCCGAAACCGCCGCCGCCGTGGCGAGCAATTGGTTGCGTTCCTGCCGGTTTGCCAGGTAGAGCTGGATATTGGCGCTCGAGAAATACGCCGACAGCACCATGGCGGCGGCGCACAGCGCCAAATAGAGCAGCATTCCGTTGTAGAAGCGCAGCCGCTGCTCGGGCGTGCTCGTGAACGACTTTGCTAGGTTGATTCGGTAGTCCGTGGCCATGATCTCATTTCCGATTGATTAAATTTCCGATTTCCGATTGCCGATTTCCGATTGCCCATTCGCGCTTCACTTTTGCCTAGTGCCTTTTGCCTAGTGCCTATTCCCTCATGTATTCCTCAGCGCCAGCCCCAGGCTGGTGGTCATCAGCGGCGTCACCACGCTGTTATCCTTGGACGACCTGACGCCGCGGCCAATGACGAAGTTTTCATCCTTCAACGGGCTCCACACTTCCGTAGGCAGGCCGATGGTGTCGTGGATCTGGGCGACAAACCCCGGATCGACTGGCACGAATCCGGTCAGCACCAGCTGCGTGACCGGCGTCTTGTCGACCTTCACGTGGTAGTAGAGCAACGCGTCGGAAATGTTTTCGATCAGGTACTGGAGCTTGCTTGACCATTCTGCGGAGCGGGAAATGATGGTGCGCGGATAGATGTAATGATCGTTGTACAAAATCGAGATGTCGGCGTGGTAGCGCGAGAGGTTGACCACGCAGACGGCGTTTTCGGTACTCACCTTTTCGCCGCGCAGGGCGAGGAAGAGGTTGCAAAGCGAGGTGCAGCCGGTATCGGTCAGGATCGGGTAGAGCCCCGCCTTTTTCAGCAGCACGAGCTGCCGTTCGACCTCTTTCTTCGGCACCGCCACCAGAATTCCTTGCAACTGCTCGCCCAACTGCGTGTAGGGGTCGTTCTTCGGACGGTTCAAATGCCAATCGAGCGCGATTTGGTCCTGCGGGAGCTGCAACGACTCCTCGGCCTCGAGCTGGAGCGCGGACGCCAGTTCGCGCGGCGCAAGGTCGGGATACTTGAAAAACTTCAGGCTGAGCGAACGCGACTGCAAGCCGCAGCAGACCGTGCGCGTCGGCATGCGCGCCTTTTTCCAGAGCGTGCGCACGGCCTGGACAATCTCCTCCTCGGTGGCGTCGGGCTCGTATTCCATCCATCCGGCATGCGTCAACACGATTTTCTTGCGGCCGCGGCGCACAATCCGCGCGGCGCTCACAAAGCCGTCCCCGATGTTGATGCCCGCGATGTTTTCAAACATTCTTTTGTATTCCGCAGCCATGACGACTTCCTTTCGTAGATGGGGCTTGGGGAAGGAGGCGCACGCCACCTTCCCCGCCTTACCCTAATCTTCCAGCAATGTTCCGCCCCACGAGGCGCTTCCATTCGCCACCGTCATGGTCAAGGTTTTGTTCAGCGCGTCTCCAGAAGCCTTGGACGCTTTTGTATTGATCGTGAAGGTGCCGCCATCCGTCATGGTGAACGTATAATCATTATGTGCGAAATAGGTGCCTTCGAGATCGCCGTCCTTGATTCCGGGCAGTGCGGCTACCGTTGTTCCGTTGGTGGCAGCTCCCGACTGAACCCATTGCATCTTAATCGCTGTCGCAATCGTGCTGCAACCCGTCTGTCCTTCGGTTGCGATCGCACGGTTCTTGTTGCCCGTCATCAGCGGGATGGCCACAGCCGCCAGGATGGCGACGATAATGGCTACGACCATCAGTTCCACCAGCGTGAAACCGGACTTCTTGTTGTTCTTCTGCATCTTCATTGCGTTCTCCTTGTAGTTAACTTTCATTGTTTGATTTTCCCTTTATTCACTTCGGTCAACGGTTACTCTACGACACAGGTAGGTTGCATTGCATTGATTGGCTCCTTGGCATCCGATTTCATGCACCTCCTTCCATTGGTCACTTTACACTCAATCCAACCGAGAAAATCGGCAGGTAGATGGCCAAAATCAACATGAGGATGAATCCTCCAAACACGCAAATCACGAGCGGCTCAAAGAGCGCCATGGTGGTCATGATCGAGACTTCCACCTGGTCTTCATAGAGGTCGGAAACGTTGTCGAGCACTTCGGGCAGCTGCCCGGAGTCTTCGCCCACCGCCACCATGCGCACGATGAGCCCCGGGAAAATGCCGGCCTTTTCCATGCTGGTCGATATCCGGTTGCCGTTCATGATTAGTTCGCGGACGGCCATCACGCTCTGTCCAATGACCTGGTTGCCGGTCGCGCCGGCGCAGATTTCCAGCGCCGTGGAGATCGGCACGCCGCTGTTGACCATGATGGCCATGCTGCGGCAAAAGCGGGCCATGATGAATTTCTTCAGGCAGCCGCCGGCATACGGCAGGCCGAGCTTGACCCTGTCCTTGCGGTAGGAGCCGGATTCCGTCCGGCCATAGAATACCAGCACGGCCACCAGCACGGCCACCGCGATAAAGATCGCCACGAAATGGTCCACGAAAAAGGTGTTCGCGCCAAATACGATGCGCGTGAAGACGGGCAGCTCGGCCCCGAAGCCGGAAAAAATGTCGGTAAACTGCGGCAGGATGAACAGCGTCATGATGAGGCAGACAATGACAAAAAAGACAGCGATGAACATCGGGTAGGCCGCCATCGCCTTGATGCGGCGTTGCAGGCGGTCGGTCCGTTCCAGGTAGGAGGCCAGTTGCTGGAGCGTCGACGGCAGCTTGCCGGACTCTTCGGCCACTTTCACCAAGCCGCAGAACATTTGGTTGAACACCTTGGGATGCCGCCCTACCGCCTCGGAAAAATTCTTGCCGTCGTGCAGCTGTTGGACAAGGTCTTCGCCCACGCGCTTCAACACGGGTTGCTCCAACTCCATTGAGATTCCCTCGATGGCATCGCGCAACGGCACGCCGGCGGTGACCGAGATTGCCAACTGGCGGCAGAAAACGGCCAGGTCGGTCATCTTCACCCTCGAGGAGAGCGAGAGGGAGCTTTTCTTTTTCTTTGCGGGATGGACCGGTTTTCCGGACCGGTCCTCAATGGAAGGTTTGCGCTCTTCGACGCCGAAAAGGTCCACGACGGTCAGCCCCTTCTTGCGGAGCAGTTCGAGCGCATCGAGACGGGTGGCGGCATCCAGCGAAGAGCGGATCTCCTGGCCTTCCTTGTTGCGGGCAATGTAGCTGTAGAGTGCCATGGTTCCCGTTCCCCCTTAATCGACCAAACAGACATTGATGGCTTCGCTGATGGTGGTTTCCCCGCTGCGCACCCGGCGGAAGCCGTTTTCCGTCAGGGTTTCCATCCCGTTCTGGACGGCTTTTCGGCGGAGCGCCATGTCGTCCGCGCCGTTGTGCACCATTTCGCGCAGGTCGGCCGTCACCTCCAGGAATTCAAAGATGGCGCGCCGTCCCTTCATGCCGCGGTTGCGGCACTGGTTGCAGCCGGTTCCATGGTGGTAGGTCCACTGCCCGGCATCCGGGAACACCGGCCGTATCCATTCGATTTCGCCGTCGTCGGGCCGGTATGGGGCCTTGCAGTTGGGGCAGATGGTCTTGACCAGGCGCTGGGCGATGATCAGCCGCATCGTGGCGGCGATCAGGTAGGGCGGAATACCGACGTCGCGCAGGCGGCTGAACGACGAGGTGGCATCGTTCGTGTGCAGGGTGCTCAATACGATATGGCCCGTCAGCGAGGCGCGCATGGCGATTTCCGCCGTCTCCGCGTCGCGGATTTCCCCGATCATCACCGCGTCCGGATCCTGGCGCAGGATGTGCCGCAGGCACTCCGCAAAGTTAAGCCCAATCTTGGGACGGATCGGCATCTGGTTAACGCCTTCGATCAGGTATTCGACCGGATCTTCGACCGTTTGGACGTTCTTCGCCGGGCTCTTGAGAAGGTTCAGCGCACTGTAGAGCGTGGTGGTTTTACCGCTTCCGGTGGGCCCCGTCAGCAGGATGATGCCGTTGGGCATCGAAAGGATTTCCTTGAAGCGCTTGAGGCTGCGTCCCTCGAACCCGATATCCTCCAGGTCGAGCAGCAGGCTTTGCTTGTCGAGGATGCGCATCACCACTTTTTCGCCGAAAACCAGCGGCATGGAGGAGACGCGCACATCGACCACCCGTCCCGAAAACTTAAACTTGAAGCGGCCATCCAGCGGCAGCCGCCGCTCGGCGATATCCATCTCCGCCAAAATCTTGATGCGCGTAACGATGGCGGGGTAGAGGCTTTTCGGCGGCGGCGTGACCGGATGCAGCGATCCATCGACGCGCAGGCGCACGGAACAGCTGTTTTCACCGGGCTCGAAGTGGATGTCCGAAGCACCGTCGCGCACGGCCTCCATCAGCAGCAGGTTGACGTAGCGCACCACCGGCGCATCGTTGGCATGCACCAGCAGCTGGTCGACATCCCCCAGGTTCCCTTCAAATCCATCCGCGTCAAATGCCGCCTGAATATCGACGATGTCCTTCAGCCCCGCCTCGACATACGCCTCCTCGCGGTAGCATTTGTCGATGGTGTGCCTGATCTTCTCCTCGGTGCTGACCGCCTTGTGGATTTCCAGCGAGGTCAGCGACCGCACCGTGTCCACGGCGTCCATGTCGAGCGGGTTCTTCATCACCAGCGTGATGGAGACCCCCTCCTCCTTCATGAGCGGAACCAAGCAGAAGCGGCGCGCCACCGACTCGGGGATCATGTCGTACTCGGCGCGCTTGAGGTGGAATTCGTCGCCCAGTTCCAGATATGGGATGTTCAGCAGGTCGGAGAAGGTCCGGGCGATATCCTCGGAGGAAGTGAGCCGCTCCTCAATCAGGATGTCCGTCAGCACCCGGCCGGTCTTTTCCTGGATGGCGAGCGCCTTTTCCAGTTCCGAGGTGCCGACACGGCCGCTACGGATCATCATTTCGCTGAGTTGGTCGGTTATCATGGTCTGTTTGCCGTTTGGATATTTCGCCAGATGTCATCACAGCTACCGGATCTGGAAAGCCGTGTTCGCCGGTGCGGGATTCATTCTATTTATTGACGCTATAATTTCCCCAGCTTTTTTATTTGCTGCCGGGACGATTTCTGTTCAGGGGCGGTTTTTGCGATGGGATCCGTCGCGGTGACCTCCTTGTTCCCGGCCTCCGGCTGCGGAGCCTCTACCACGGCGGCGGCTTGCGGTTCCTCCGGTTCGGCGGCAAAACCCAACTCCGTGGTGACGGGCGAGAGCTTCATCTTGGATTCGAATCCCTGGCGCATGTTGGCCGACGAGTTGGCATAGGCTTGGTTGTCGACGATCGACGCCTTGATGAGGATGACGAGCTCCACCTGCTTGTTGCTGGTGGTTTCACGGCGGAAGAGGCGGCCGAGGAACGGGATGTCGCCAAGCAGCGGAATCTTGAAGATGCTCTTCTGTTCGCTGTCGCTCTGGAGTCCGCCGATCGCCACGGAATCCTCGCTCTTGAGCAGGATCTGGGTCTGCGCCTCGCGCACTTTGAGGCGAGGATAACGTGTGAGCCCTTGGTCGGTAGCACCGGAGCTGACCACGCCCTGCTCGTAGCCATCGATCGAGCTGACGATCGGATGGACGATCATGTTGATGTGGTTGTCCTCGCATACCTGCGGGATCACGTTGAGCTGGATACCGATGTTTTCATAATACTTCAGCGTCGTGGAGGTGATCGTATCGGCGCCGCCGGAGCTGTTTTGCGATTCGATGATCGGGAACTTTTCGCCGACCAGGATCGCGGCTTCCTGGTTGTTCTGGGTCAGCACCCTCGGCGCAGACAGCACCTTCACATCCCCGTCCTCTTCCAAGGCATGCAGCATGACCTCGAAGTTTTCTCCACCGATACGGGAGAAGAGCAACTGGAGCCCCGAATTGTAGGGCAGGCTGCCGGACAAGGTTTCTGCCAAGGGAGTGAAGGCGGAAGGCGTAAGGCCGCTCGAATCGTTCTTCTCGACGCCCCACTGGTTCGCCTCGCCGGGGTTGGAAACCTGGACGCCGGGGGTGTTCAATCCGTTCGCGCCCGACGCAAAGTCCAGGCCCAGATCGCGCAACAACCCGGTGTCGATCTCGATGAAGCGCGATTCGATCAGCACCTGGCTCGGCATTTGGTCGAGTTCCTCGATCACGGTGGAAATACCCGAAATCACGGACGGCACGTCCGTAACGATCAGCAGCTTGCTCTTTTCAACCATCGATTCCGTGTCGCGCTTGACCACGCCCAGGCTCGACTGGGCGGAACTGGAGCCCGCGCTCTGGTTGCCGCCGCCAAACTCCCAGCGCGGCAGTCCCTTGTTCGCCGGAATGGAAATCTTGCCGCGACCGGATAGCTGCGCCTCGCAGACTTCCTTGATGTCGTACGCATCCAGGAACTTCAGCTTGAACACCTTCGAGACGAGGGGTTCGATGCCTTCCACGGTCACGATGTTTTCCAGGCGGCTGATCACGATGGTGTCGCCCACCACGCGGTAGCCGAAGCCGTAGGGCTTGAGGATCACGTCGAGCGCGTCCTGCCACGGAATGTTGTTGAGGCGGACATTGACGTTGTCCGAAACGACTTCCGGGCCGACTACGATGCTTTGGCCGGTTTGCAGCGAATAGGCCTTCAGCACCTCGGCAATGTTGGCATCCTTGACGTTGATCGTCACGAATTCAGAACGGTTTGCATCCTCATCCGGTTGGATGTACTGCGTCTCCCCTTCATTTGATTCCATTTGGGCCGTTGCCGCCATCGGGCCCGCCGCGAGGACTGCAATCAATCCAGCCAGGAAGAGGATTGCGCCATCGTTGATCTCGTGTTTCTTCATCAGGTTCTCCTTTGTTAAGACCGCGCCACCATCGGCAACCCCTATGCCGGAAACGCTGCACTCCGCTGGCAATCGTTTCGTTTGATACGCCGAAGAACATGATCCCAACCCGGAAATGCCGCAAGACGGGCAATGGCTGAAAGCTTCATCCAAGAAACCCTGAACAGAACCTAGGGGAAAAAGAAGAAGCCCATCGGGGATTCCCCGATGAAAGACAGGTACGAGGCATAAGGCATTAGGCACCAGGCTCACTAGCGTTTTGCCGCGCGGTACCATTGCCACGCGGCCACGTAGCTCTTCTCAACGCCGCGTCCATGCAGGTAGCATTCCGCCAAACGGGACTTCGCTTCGTTGTGCCCTTGCACCGCCGCCTTGCGCAGCCACTGCGTACCGAGGCGCTCGTTGCGACGCACACCCGCTCCCTCAAGGAAACAAAGGCCAAGCCGGTATTGCCCGTCGGGATCGCCCTGGCCGGCCGATTTGCGGTACCATGTTGCGGCCCGGGAGGTGGACTGGGCAACACCCCTTCCTTCCGCGTAACACAGGCCGATACGATACTGGGCGTCCGCGTTCCCTTTTTCCGCCGACCGCTCCAGCCACGTTGCGCCTTCCTGCTCGTCTTGTTCCACCACCTGGCCTTCGAGCAAATAGATGCCCAGCATGCGCTGGGAACCGGCATGTCCGGCGGCAGCCGCCTTTCGGTACCACCCGGCCGCTTCCGCCACGTTGGTTTCAACGCCACTGCCGTTTGCATGGCACCACCCCAGATTGTTCAAGGCATCGGCATCATTTTCTCCGGCCGCCTTGAGGAACCAATCGATCGCTTCCGCCTGGTTGGTTTCAACTCCCGTTCCGCGCAACAGGCAGAGCGCCATGTTGTTTTGGGCTGTGGAATCGCCCTGCTCCGCCGCCTTGCGATAAAGCGCCGCCGCCTGCCCTCCATCTTGATCGACACCCAATCCATGCTCGTATGCATAGCCCAGATCGTTCTGCGCTCTCGCCATGCCGTATTCCACGGCCTGCTGAAAACAGTCGATGGCAACGGCATAATCCTTGGGCACGCCGAGTCCGAAAAAGGCCGCGCGGCCCATGCGGTAGAGCGCGCCGGCATAATCCTGCGCGGCCGCCCGTTCGTACCAGCGGTAGGCCAGCCGTCTGTTCTGCTTGGTTCCAAGGCCGTTTTCGCAACACCAGCCCATGTTGTATTGCGCCTCGGCCAGACCTTGTTCCGCTGCCTTGC
>JBGSLE010000309.1:0-14447 GCA_041740875.1 Pontiella sp.
CACCGTCGGCTGGGATCTGGGCCGCTTCGGCATCCAGTTCGTCGCCTCGCCCCGCCACGCCGATGGCCTGCTCGTCACCGGCCCCGTGACGCAAAACATGAAGTCGGCCCTGCTCGACACCTATGAGGCCGTGGCCACGCCGAAAATCGTCATTGCGGTCGGTGCCTGCGCCATCTCCGGCGGACCGTTCATCGGCCATCCGGAAGCCAACAACGGGGTGGATGGATTCCTGCCGGTCGATCTCTACGTCCCCGGCTGCCCGCCGCATCCGCTCACCATTCTCGACGGACTGCTCCGTCTGCTCGGGCGCATCCCGCCCGATCCCTACGCCGAGTAGTGGCCAAGGAAGCTGGTTGACCCGCAAACAGAATTTGACGCGTGTACGTTCATCATATACGTTCATCGCATGATTGAACTGGTTTCCATGCCGGATTTCGAAGGATTTGACTGGAGCGGGGGCAACGCTGATAAGAACCGGGAGAACCATGGAGTTGTTCCGGTAGAATGCGAGCAGGTCTTTTTCAACAATCCGCTTCTGGTCACCGACGACGCGAAGCATTCCGCCTCGGAGAAGCGGTGGTTCGTGCTGGGGCAGACCGATGCCGGACGGGAACTGTTCATCGCATTCACAATGCGCAAGAGCCTTGTTCGGGTGATCTCGGCCAGGGATATGCACAGGAAGGAAAGAACGGTGTACCGATCATGAAAAATAAAATTCCAACATTCAAAACGGAAGACGAGGAGCGGGAATTCTGGGGCAAGCACGATTCCGTGGATTACATCGACTGGTCCAACGCCAAGCGGGCGGTATTTCCAAACCTGAAACCTTCCACAAAAACCATTTCGCTGCGCTTGCCGGAAACCTTGATCGAAGAGCTGAAGCTATTGGCCAACAAGCGCGATGTCCCTTACCAGTCCCTGCTCAAGGTATTCCTGGCGGAACGGGTCGACCATGAAATTCGCCGAACCCGCATGAAACCCGCCAAGACGTAGGCCCTGCCACCTAAGGGGCATCGGTGTCATTTAATCTGAGGCAGCTCGTTCCGCTCAACACATTCCGCGCGGGTTTGACACGGTCGGCCCGTTTTTGCACACTGCGCCCCTGAAATAATTCCATAACGAAGCAGGCAGCCCGATGGCAAAACCAAGCACGCCCTACTATTTGATCGACGAGCGGAAGCTGCTCAAAAACCTGGAAATCATCCGGCAGGTGCGCGAGATGTCGGGCGC
The DNA here is from genome assembly GCA_041740875.1 of Pontiella sp. Lineage (GTDB taxonomy): Bacteria > Verrucomicrobiota > Kiritimatiellia > Kiritimatiellales > Pontiellaceae > Pontiella. The sequence continues at coordinate 1,231 of JBGSLE010000309.1, forward strand.
GAAATCGGTCCTTGCGCTGAAGTGCTTTGCGACCTGGTGCGTTTTTCCGCTGATGCGCCAGTACATGGACGGCACGACGAGCAGCTCCCTGCCCGAGGCGCGGCTGGGGCATGAGAAATTCGGCAAAGAGGTTCACGCCTACAGTGTTGGTTTTTCGCGCAAGGAAGTCCGGGAGGTCAGCACCTTCGCCGATATGGTGATTTTCAATTCGATCTCCCAGCTGAAGCAACTGGCCCGAGACACGCGCGGCCTGCCGCTGGGGCTGCGAGTGAATCCCGGGATCAGCCATTCTCATTACGACCTGGCCGATCCGGCGCGGCGGTGCTCACGGCTCGGGGTGATCAGCCTCGCCGAACTCAAGGAAGTCGCGCCTCTGCTCAGCGGTGTGATGTTCCATTTCAACTGCGAAAACGATGATTTTAATAGTTTCTCATCGGCGCTTGACCAGATTGGAGAAAAGTACGGCCCGATCCTGAAAAACATGGAGTGGGTCAGCCTGGGCGGCGGAATCTCCTTCACGAAAAAAGGCTATCCCCTGAAGAAGTTCTGCAAACGCCTGAAGCAGTTCAGCGCTGAATTCGGGGTGCAGGTTTATCTGGAGCCGGGCGAAGCGGCCATCACCGGCTGCGCCGAGCTGGTGACAACCGTGCTGGATGTGGTTCATAATGAAATGGATACGGCGATTCTTGATGTCTCCATGGAAGCCCACATGCTGGATCATCTGATCTACCGCACCAGCCCGAAAGTCAGCGTACCCGGGCCGGGGCGCTATCCTGTGATCATTGCCGGACGATCCTGTCTGGCGGGTGATGTCTTCGGAACCTATAAACTCAAAACGAAACCGGTTCCCGGGATGGAAGTCCGCCTGGCGGATGCCGCCGGATACACCATGGTGAAGAAGAACTGGTTCAACGGCCTGCCCATGCCGTCGATTTGCGTAAAAAGGCTTAATGGAAAACTGGAAACGGTCCGGAGTTTCAACTACAAGGACTACCTCCAAGGGCTTTCATAGAAAAAAAGGAACATTGATGAAGAAAAACTTACTGATTATCGGTGCCGGCGGTGTGGCCCATGTAACGGCTCACAAAGCGGCGATGAACAACGATGTGCTCGGCGATATCTGCATCGCATCACGGACGCAGGCCAAGTGCGACGAGATTATCGAGAGCGTCAAGCGGATGAATCACCTCAAGGATCCATCCAAAAAACTCTATTCCCGGCAGATCGACGCCCTCGACATTCCGGCAACCGTCAAACTGATTCAGGAAACCGGATCCGAAATGGTGATCAACCTCGGCAACGCCTTCATCAACATGTCCGTCCTCGAGGCCTGCCTCCAGACTGGCGCGGTGTACATGGATACGGCGATCCACGAAGATCCGGACAAAGTCTGTGAGCAGCCGCCATGGTACGCCAACTATGAGTGGAAGCGCAAAGACCGCTGCAAAGAAGCCGGACTCACCGCCATCCTCGGCGTCGGCTTCGACCCCGGCGTAGTGAATGCCTATTGCGCGCTGGCTCAGAAAAAGTATTTCGACAAGATCGACACCATCGACATCATGGACGTCAACGCCGGAAGCCACGGCAGGTATTTCGCCACCAACTTTGACCCGGAAATCAACTTCCGCGAGTTCATCAAAGTCTGGACCTGGATTGACCGGCAGTGGAAGGAATACCCGACCCATTCCGTCAAGCGCATCTATGACTTCCCGGTGGCTGGACCTTGTCCGATCTACCTGAACGGACACGACGAGCTGCACTCGCTGTCGAAGAATATTGACGCGAACAGCATCCGCTTCTGGATGGGCTTCGGCAACCACTACATCAACGTCTTCACCGTCCTGCGGACGCTGGGCTTCCTCGACCATCTGCCGGTCAAACTGACCACCGGACAGGAAGTGGTTCCGCTGAAGGTCGTCAAGGCGCTGCTGCCCGATCCGAAAACACTGGCTCCCGGCTATACCGGCAAAACCTGCATCGGCAACTTCGTCAAAGGCTGGAAAAACGGCAAGAAGCGCGAGGTTTTCATCTATCAGGTTTCCGACCACCACGCCTGCTACGAAGAAATCGAATCGCAGGGCATCAGCTACACCGCGGGTGTTCCGCCGGTGGCGGCGGCCATGCTGGTCGCTCAGGGGGTCTGGGATCCGAAAACCATGGTCAACGTGGAGGAACTCGATCCCGAGCCCTTCATCGCCATCCTCGACCAGATCGGCCTGCCCACGGATGTCAAAGAGATCAAGCCCGGCAGCAAATTCTCATTCGATGGCACGGTACGGGAACTGGCTGCTGAACTCGAAGAGTCCACCGCAACCGTCACCGTTTCAGCGGCCAACCCGATCATCGCCATCGACGCGAAGTTCCAAGCCGCCGCCCTTAAAAAGCTGGCCGCCAAGAAGCCGGTCAAAAAGGCGAAGAAAGCCGTGGCGAAAAAGGTTGCCGCCAAGAAAGCTCCCTCCTCTGCCAAGGCTACGGCGGGCAAGCCGGCCAAGGCGGTGAAGGTGAAAGCCAAGAAACCCGCCGCGAAAAAAGCCGCAGCAAAGAAAGTCGTAGCGAAGAATAAGCCCGCCAAGGCCGTGAAGGTGAAAGCCAAGAAGGCCCCCGCCTCCGCCAAGGCTTCTGCCTCTGCTAAAGCTACGGCGGGCAAGCCGGCGAAAAAGGCCATCCCGAAAAAGATCGCCCCGAAGAAAGTCGTGGCCAAGAAGACGAAGAAAGCCGGCAAGAAAAGATAAACGCCCGGTGAAAACAGCAAAAGGCCGTCATGCGCATTGCATGCCGGCCTTTTTTGTTTCCGGGATCAACCACCTTTCCTCTGACGCCTTTTTGATAGTTGCCGAAAGTGCCTATAATCTCGTATCCGATACTTTAATGTTTTCCAGACATTGGAAACGCGATGAGGGCATCGCGTCTACATTTTCCGAATATTAGAGCAATTTAATTTAAACTGTAGCCGCATGAGGCAAACCAACCAAGGGCATCCGCTTCGCTTACACACCCCAAAGCAACGCCGATCGCATCAAGCAGCGATTCATGAGAACGTGCTTTTGCCCCGCGAAGCAGTTGCTTCACCTTGCTCCACATCTTTTCGATGGGATTCAGGTCAGGACTATAGGGCGGTAGAAACCTAACTTTTGCCCCGATGTCTTCAATCAGCTGCAACGCCAGCTTATCCTTGTGAGCCGACAGGTTATCGAGCACAACGATGTCCCCCTCCCGGAGAGTAGGAATCAGGATATGTTCGACATAGACGCGGAAGACTTCGCCGCTTGTTGCGGCATCGACTGCCATGCAGGTCGTTTCCCCGTTGAAACGGATGGAGGAGATCATGGTGGTTGTGCACCAGTGGCCATGCGGGGCGTGGTCGTACGCCCGTTCGCCTTTGATTGACCGCCCATACAGCCGGGTCATGTTGGTTTTGGCTCCGGCCTCATCGATAAAGACCAATCGGGCAATATCGAGCTGCCCTTGCATGGCCATCCACTCAGCTCGTGCAAGCTTCACGTCTTCGCGCCCTTGCTCGCTGGCGTGAAGCGTTTTTTTTAAAGCTCAGCCCCATGTCCCGCATGACATAGTGAATGGCTGGCAACGTGCAATCGAGATCCAGTCGCTCCCGGATCTCCCACATCGTGATGTCGGGCTGCCGGTCGATCAGGGCTTTCATCTGCTGCCGATGCTCTTGGGTAAAGTAGGGCTTTCTTCCGGAATGGCTGTGCCGCGGGGCGATATCGCCAGTTCTCTTCCGTTGCGAGAGTAGCTTCTTCACTATGCCAAGCGATACGCGGTACCGGTCGGCAATGTCCTGCCGGGTTCCTTCTCCGGCATCGTAGGAGGCCAGAATTCTCTGGCGCAGATCCAGCGATAGAGTGCTCATGCGGGGAATCTTACACAGTCGCCCCCATATGGCTACAGTATTTTTTAAAACGCTCTAGAAAACCACGCCCATCCGCCGACGCCAAGGCTATGGCGCGACAGGCCGGAACGCGGCTACAGTTTTTTTTGCGTTTTCTGCGTTCCACGCCACTGGCGTGGCAAGCTTTTGGGCAAAATTTCTCCGAGGTTCGGAAGAGCGGCGGCCTCGGAGAGGCACGCCCTACCTTTTATTGGTTTACATGCACGATTTTGGCGGGGGAGAAGCCGCAGATGCCGCATAGAATGCGGCGATTCTCAGTTTCCGGTTGATGGTTGTTGGGAGACCTTTTTACAGAACAGAAAGTTGCATAATGTGAAACTTTATGTTTAGTTACTCTCATGCAGCCGATGTTTAAAATGATCAGAGAGCTCAGGAGCTTCCCCGACGCGCCGAGGCGTGTGTTTGCGCTGCAGGATCTCAAGGCGCTTCTGCCGGAACATGAACCGGATGCCTGCAAGTCGGTGGTAACCCGCCTGGAAAAGCGGGGCGACCTGATCCGGGTGTGCCGCGGAATCTATGTGCTGGCGGATTCCGTTTTGCAGGGCAGCGATCTGTTGGGTCGCACGGCTGCCCGCCTGCGCGCCGCCCGTTTCAACTATCTGAGCCTCGAAACGGTTTTGAGCGAAGCGGGGGTGATCTCGCAGATTCCCCTGAGCCGGATTACGCTCATGTCGTCAGGCCGGTCCAGCGTGATATCCTGCGGAAAACACGGAGACATTGAATTTGTGCATACCAGCAAGAAGGCGGAGGAGCTGTCGACAGATCTGACCTATGATCCCCGTCTCCATCTGTGGCGGGCATCCGTGGCATTGGCTTTGCAGGATATGAAAGATACCCGCCGGAATACCGGCCTGGTGGATTGGGAGGTGGCGCGTGAATTTATTTGACCGGCTGGTCGAGCAGGCAATGCAATCCGAACAGGCGCTGGGAATCGTTCGTCCGGCACTCGAAAAGGAGCTTCTCCACCATGATATTCTGCGTGAAATGAATCAAAGCGGTTTGATGGCCGGTTTGACGTTTATCGGAGGCACGTGCCTGCGGGCCTGCTATGGATCGCCGCGGTTGAGCGAGGATCTTGACTTCACCGGCGGAAGCGATTTCAACGCGGACCGACTGGCCCGGCTGGGAGCGGTTCTCGAAAATACCCTGATGGAAAAGTATGGATTGCACGTCCATGTCAGCGCTCCGATCCGGGAAGAAGGAAACACCAGCACATGGAAACTTTGGATGCAAACACGTCCGGCCTCGAAGCATCTTCCCGCCCAGCGTATCCACATTGATATCTGCGCGCTGCCCAGCCACCGTCCGCGCCCGTCCCTGCTGCGGAATGCATATGGTGTAAACATGGGCACGGAGGGGTTGGTTCTGCAGGTAGAATCCCGCGACGAGATTCTGGCGGATAAATGGCTGGCGCTGGCACTCCGACCAAACCGCATCATGTATCGCGATCTTTGGGACATCCTGTGGCTGAACCGGCAGGATGTACGAATGGAAACTGCGCTGATATTCCAAAAACTCAATGATCGCAGAATAGAACAACAGAAATTCTCCGAGTCCCTGCTTTCCCGGGTGGATGAACTGGAAAACAACCCGCAGCACCGGAAAATGTTTCAACAGGAAATGGAACGGTTCCTTTTTGCGGCAGACCACAGAAAGACGATTGGCGATCCCGGATTGTGGCAGCTGCTGATGCTCCAGCTCAAAGAACAATCGGACGTCTTCCGCATCTAATCCGCACAAGAAGTCATCGACTGATGATTTTTTACTGGTTGATATGCACGATTTTGGCGGAGGAGAAGCCGTTGAAGCTGGTCGCGGAGGCCGTGCCGTAGGCACCGATGTTGCGGGCGTAGACGAGATCACCCAGATTGAGATTGTTCGGCAGCTCTTCCGACATGGAGAGCACGTCGAGCGCATCGCAGGTGGGGCCGAAGACGGTGCAGATTTCCGTCGGCCCTTTTTTGAACGCTTTCACCGGATATTTGCAGTGGTCAAAGATGATTCCGGAGAAGGTGTTGTAAACGCCGTCATCGATGTAGTAGCAGAGCTTTCCGCTGCGAACCGCTTTGCCGATGATCTTCGAGACGGCGATGCCTGCCGTCGCAACCATAAACCGTCCCGGCTCGGCCAGAATCTGGACGTCTTTCGGGAAAAGCCGGTTGAGCTCGGCGTTGATTTTGCGGGCGAGTTCGCTGAAGGGTTTCACGGAGGCATCGTAGGGCGCGGGGAAGCCGCCGCCGATATCCAGCAGGTTCATTTTGGTGTAGCCGCGGCTCTTCGCTTCTTCAAACACGCTGGCCGCCAGATTGATGGCCTGAACAAAATTTTCGAAGTTGGTGGTCTGACTGCCGACATGAAAGCTCAGCCCTTCCACGACCAGCCCGGCCTTGTCCGCCGCCAGAATGAGATCGACCGCTTCGCCGGATGCCGCGCCGCATTTTGACGAAAGCTCGCACATTGCGCCGGTGTTGGGGACGCTCAACCGCAGGACAAGCCCGGAGTTGGGGGCGTATTTTTTGATCTTCTTGATCTCCTCGTAATTGTCGTAGGTGACCAGCGCCTTGTACTGATCCAGCTCCTGCAGGGTCTCATTGGCTTTGATGGGATTGGCGTAGATGATCTTGTCCCAGATCCAGTCCTGACGCTCTTTGGCAGGCATGCGCTTAATCAGGTCATAAACGGTGTTGAACTCCGGCATCGAGGCCACGTCGAAGCTGGCGCCCGCATCGAACAGGGTCTTCACAATGGCGGGATCCGGATTGGCCTTGACCGCATAGTAGGCCTGGACGCGCGGCAGGTGCTTTTTGAAGGTGGCATAATTTTTACGGAGAACGTCATGATCGACCACAAAAAGCGGTGTTCCGTGAGTCTGCCCGAGCTGTTTCAGTGTGTTTAAGGTAATCATGCGGACAACATATTGGTTTTTTCCGCATTTGTGTACCGCAGAGTTGAAAAAGTTGATGGAACTGGAATTTTGCCACACAAAACACAAGAAAATACAAAGAAAGGATTTTTACTGTCCACGAATCACACGAATTTGTTACAAAGTTTGGAAGATTATTTTGACAGGATTACAGATCGACAGGATTTTCACAAAACCCTTGGAAAGTCGGATAACCAGCGAGGATTTTTTGTGCTTTTCGTGGCAATTGAATCAGCCGAGGTCGATGACCGGGCCTTCGACGATCTTCCACGGCAGGCCGTATTGGGTGAGGTCGTCCATGAAGGGATCGGGATCCATCTGCTCCATGTTGAAGACGCCCGCGCCGGTCCATTTCTTTTCCAGCAGCATCTTAGCGCCGATGAAGGCGGGTACGCCGGTGGTGTAGGAGATGGCTTGCGACTGCACTTCGCGGTAGCACTCCTGGTGGTCGCAGATGTTGTAGATCACAAAGGTTTTCTTTTCGCCGTTCTTGAGGCCGGTTATCTGGCAGCCGATCCACGTCTTGCCCTTGGTGCGCGGGCCGAGCGAGGCGGGGTCGGGGAGCAGCGCCTTGAGGAACTGGAGCGGAACGATCTTCTGGCCGTTGAACTCCACTTCGTCGATGCGGGTCATGCCCACGTTGCCGAGGACTTCGAGGTGCTTGAGGTAGCTGTCGCCGAAGCTCATCCAGAAGCGGGCGCGCTGCAGGTGGGGGATGTGCTTGGCGAGCGATTCGAGTTCCTCGTGGTACATCAGGTAAATGTTCGGATTGCCGATGTTTTCGGGCACCTTGAAGGCGTGCTTGACGGAGAGCGGGTTGGTTTCAATCCATTGGCCGTTTTCCCAGTAGCGGCCCTTGGCGGTCACTTCGCGGATGTTGATCTCCGGGTTGAAGTTGGTGGCGAAGGGGTAGCCGTGGTCGCCGGCGTTGACGTCGATGATGTCGATGGTGTGGATTTCATCGAGGTGGTGCTTCTGGATGTAGGTGCAGAAGACGGAGGTGACGCCGGGGTCGAAGCCGCTGCCGAGCAGGGCCATGATTCCGGCCTTCTTGAAGCGGTCGTGGTAGGCCCATTGCCATTGGTACTCGAACTTGGCGGTATCCTGCGGCTCATAGTTGGCGGTGTCGAGGTAGGCGGTGCCGGTTGCGAGGCAGGCCTCCATGATGTGCAGGTCCTGGTAGGGCAGGGCGACGTTGATGACCAGTTCCGGCCCAAAGGATTGGATGAGCGCGACGAGTTCCGGCACGTTGTCGGCATCGACCTGCGCGGTTTGGATCGGCCGCTTGAGCTGGGCGGCAATGGCGTCGCACTTGGATTTGGTGCGGCTGGCCAGCATGATTTCAGAAAAGACTTCCGGCAGCGCCGCGCACTTGTGCACAACCACGCCGCTGACGCCCCCCGCGCCGATGATCAATACGTTTCCCATCACAACCTCGGTAATTTCTAAATCCGAATTTCTAAATCCGAAACAAATTATAAATTCCAATGCTTGGAGAATTCAAAAACGATGATTTTGAATTTGTTTCGAACTTCGGAGTTCGTGCTTTTGTTTGCTGTTAAGTTTCGCGTTCGAAGTAGGTGTAACCGCGCATGCCGCTTTCGTAGGCGTCCATGATGGCGCGGCGCTCCTTGGCGGTCATGCGGCCGTTCTTGACGGCGCGTTCGGCGGTTTCGCGCACGGTGCGGATCATCTCCTTGGGCTCGTACTCCACGTAGGTGAGCACGTCGGAGACGGAGTCGCCCTCGATTTCGCGGGTGTAGTGGATCTGCCCGTCGGCGTCGATCTGGACGCTGACGACGTTGGTGTCGCCGAGCAGGTTGTGCAGGTCGCCGAGGGTTTCCTGGTAGGCGCCGACGAGGAAGGCGCCAAGGATGTAGTCCTCGTCGTCCTTGAGCGGATGGAGGGGCAGGGTGCGCTTGACGTCGCGCAGGTCGATGAAGCGGTCGATCTTGCCGTCGCAGTCGCAGGTGATGTCGGCGATGATGGCTTGGTGGGAGGGTTTTTCGGCCAGGCGGTGGATGGGCATGATCGGGAAGAGCTGGTCGATGGCCCAGGAGTCGGGGAGCGACTGGAAGAGGCTGAAGTTGCCGTAGTAGACATCGGCCAGGGCGCTTTCGAGGTGCTCGAATTCGTCGGGCACGTATTTCATGCCGCGGATGAGGGTGGCGGCGCGGGTGAGGATGTGCCAGAAGATTTGGCCGGCGAGGGCGCGGGTGCGCAGGCTGACGTCGCCGCGCTTGAAGAGGTCGTGGAGTTCGTCGCGGTAATAGAAGGCGTCGTGGTAGCACTCCTGCACGTTCTTGACGGTGATGGAGCGGTGGGTCTCCATGAGGTTCTGGAGCATTTCGTGGGCGTCTTCGGGCAGCGATTCGGGCAGGGGATGGGTTTCGAAGCGGCTGACGTCGAGCACGTTGAAGAGCAGGATCGAATAGTAGGCGACGGTGGCGCGGCCGGATTCGGTGACGATGACGGGGTGGGGCGTGCCGGATTCGTCGAGGATGCTCATGACCTCCTCGACCAGCGAGGAGCAGTATTCGGCCGTGGTGTAGTTGCAGCTGCTGGTGAAGTTGGTGTGCGAGCCGTCGTAGTCGACCGCCAGCCCGCCGCCGAAGTCGATGGCGCCCATGGCGGCGCCTTCGGCGACGAGGCCGGTGTAGATGCGGCTGCCTTCCTTGACGGCTTCGCGGATGTCGCGGATGTTGGGGATTTGCGAGCCGAGGTGGTAGTGGAGCAGCTGGAGGCAGTCGAGCATGTTCTCGTCGCGCAGCCGGTCGACCACGTCGATCACCTGGGCGGTGTTGAGGCCGAAGACGCTGCGTTCGCCGCCGGATTCGGTCCAGTGGCCGCTGGCCTGGGTGGAGAGCTTCATGCGGATGCCGAGCACGGGGCGGACGCCGAGCACCCGGGAGCGCTCGATGATCAGCCCGAGTTCGGAGGGCATTTCGATCACGAAGACGAGCCGCAGGCCCATTTTGAGCGCGTAGAGGCCGAGATCGACGAACTCCTCGTCCTTGTAGCCGTTGCAGATGAGGTAGGCTTCCGGATCCTTGAGGAAGGAGACGGCGGCGATCAGCTCGGGCTTGCTGCCGGCTTCGAGCCCGTGGTGGAATTGGGAGCCGAAGTTGCAGATTTCCTCGACGACCTGCTGCTGCTGGTTGACCTTGATCGGGTAGACGCCGCGGTAGACGCCGGTATAGCCATAGGCGGCGATGGCCTGGGCGAAGCTCTCGTGCAGCCGCTTGATGCGCGAGTCGAGGATGTCGCTGAGGCGGACGAGGACGGGGAGGTCGAATCCGCGCTCCTGGATGCCGCGCGCGACATCGTAGAGGCTGACCGAAGGTCCGCCGTTTCCGTTGGGGTGGACGACGACCTCGCCCTTGGCGGATAGGCTGAAGTAGCCGGCCCCCCAATGGTCGATTCCGTACAACTCCGTCGATTGCTCGACGGACCAGTCTGTGGCGGTGTTTTTCAAGACGGTCGATATATGCGCTGGGGGCGCGTTTGGGAAGCCGTTTTTTGAATAATCGCGGGCCTGCGGCGGGGGGCGGCAACATTGCCGGAGAAATGGGTTGCAACGCCAAAAGCCAATTGCGATGTTAGCCGCACGTTTTCGCCAAAAGTGCCGCGATGGGCGCGGTGCGGTTTTGTTAGAGGACGCGGACAACAGGAGGCATGTTTCCAATGAAAAAATTGATGACGATCGGTATGGCAGGTGTTTTCGCGGCGGGTTTTGCCAATGCGCAGAGCGATGTGGTGATGGTAGACCAGGGTGCGGCGAACGATGCCTCCCAGACCAAGGTCACCGCCGAAGCCGCCCTGGTCTCCTCCTATGTGTGGCGCGGCCAGGTCTACAACAACGACTTCGTGGTGCAGCCGCAGCTGACCGTCGAGCAATATGGCGTCAGCCTCAACGTCTGGGGAAACTATGACCTCGGCCGCAACGTGAATGGCAGCAACGGCGACTTTTCGGAAGTCGACTTTTCGCTCGCCTACACCCTGCCGCTGGCCATCAACGAAATGGCGTTCGACGTCGGCGTGATCAACTACAACTTCCCGAGCGAAGACGATACGAATCCTTCCGTGACCCCCTCCACCACCGAAATCTACGGCAGCGCCACCGTCCTGAGCTTCAAGGACTACGTCATTCCGTCCGTCACGATTTTTGGCGACGTGCGGCAGGCGGACGGCACCTATGTGCTGCTCGATTTGGTCGCGCCCTACCAGGTCAGCGACTACTTCGCGGTCGAAGGCGGAGTTTCCGCCGGCTACGGCAACACCTCCTACAACGACTACTATTTCGGCAATGCAATCGGGGTCGAACAGGACGCCGGGTGGAACGACTTCAACTTTTACGGCAACGCCTCCTATGAAGTCGTCGAAAACCTGACGGTGTCGGTCAACCTGACCTACACCATGCTCGAAGGCGGTTCCATCGAAGATGCCGCCAAGGATATCTACGAATCCGAGAAGAAGTTCTGGGGCGGCGTCAACGTGGCCTACGACTTCTAAACCAAGTCGAAACCTGCCAGCAAACGCCCCGCACGACGGGGCGTTTTTTTTGGATTGGTCGCATCGCCGCGAACCGCTACTCTCGCCCTCATTTCAACCAACCCGGAGGGGGAAACCATGAATGAACTGCTGAACCTGCTTAAACAGAACGCGCTCGAATCGCCGGAAAACATGGCCAAGATGCTGGGCATAACCGTCGACGAGGTCCGCAAACAGATCGCCGCATACGAGAAGGACGGGATCATCCGCGCCTACCAGGCCGTCGTCAACGAGGAGAAGCTCGACGCCTCGCTCGTCACCACCGTCATCGAGGTGAAGGTCACCCCCGAAAGCGAGGGTGGCTTCGACCGCATCGCCGACCGCATCAGCCGCTTCCCCGAAGTGGAGTCGGTCTACCTCATGTCCGGCACCTTCGACCTGCTCCTCTTCATCAAGGGCCGCACCCTGCGCGAGGCCGCCGGATTCGTCAGCGAAAAACTGGCCACCATCAAGGGCGTCACCTCGACCGCGACGCACTTCATGATGAAGACCTACAAGCAAAACGGAATTCTCATGCAAACGGGGGAGGACGATGAGCGGCTCAAAGTCTCTCCGTGACCGCATCGCCAGGACCGTGCGGGACATTCCCCGGTCGGGCATTCGCGATTTCTTCGAAATCGTCAGCTCGCGCGAGGACGTGATCAGCCTCGGCATCGGCGAGCCGGACTTCGTAACGCCTTGGCACATCCGCGAGGCCGCCGTGATGGCGCTCGACCGCGGGGTGACGAGCTACACCTCCAACATGGGGTTGCTCGCGCTGCGCCGCGGCATTGCCCAGTATGTCGAGAAAAAGACCGGCATCGCCTACAACCCCGCCACCGAGGTGCTCGTCACCGTCGGCGTCAGCGAGGGGCTCGACCTGGCCGTGCGCGCGCTCGTCGAACCGGGCGACGAGGTCGCCTACCACGAGCCGAGCTACGTCTCCTACAACCCGCTCATCCAGTTTGCCCACGGCAAGGCGATCGCCATCCAGACGAAAAAGGAAAACGGCTTCCGCCTGACCCGCGCCGAGCTGGAGGCGAACTGCACGCCGAACACCAAGGTGCTGCTGCTCAACTATCCCAACAACCCGACGGGCGCCATCCTTTCGCGAAAAGATGTCGAGGAGATCGCCGCCTTCGCCATCGAGCGCGACCTGATCGTGCTCACCGACGAAATCTACGACGAACTCACCTACGACCGGGAGCACTTCAGCATCATCTCCGTCCCCGGCATGCGCGAACGCACCATCTACCTGCACGGCTTTTCCAAGGCCTGGGCGATGACCGGCTGGCGCATGGGCTTCACCTGCGCGCCGCCCGAACTGACCGAGGCGATGATGAAGATACACCAGTACACGATGCTCTGCGCGCCGATCCTCAGCCAGGAGGCCTCCATCGAGGCGCTCAAGAACGCGGAGACCGACATCGCCTACATGAAGGCCGAATACAAGAAGCGCCGCAATTTCATCCACGCCTCCTTCGAGGAGATGGGCGTTCCCTGCATCCGGCCCGAAGGGGCGTTCTACGCCTTCGCCGATATCTCCAAGTTCGGCATGGGCTCGAAGGAGTTCGCGCTCAAGCTGCTCGACGAGCAGAACGTCGCCTGCGTACCGGGCAGCGCCTTCGGCAAATGCGGCGAAGGCTTCATCCGCTGCTCCTACGCCACCTCGCTCGACGCGATCAAGGAGGCCATGGTGCGCATCGCCCGCTTCGTCGAAAAGCTCGAACAATGACCCGTGCCGACCTCCGTCCAGCGTGAGTTGACCGTGTTCCCGACGGAGCTGGCGCTGCGGCGCTGGCAGCGTGAGCAGGCGCTCGCGCATGGGTTCGTCGATGCCTCGCACCACTTGAC
>JBGSLE010000310.1:0-2245 GCA_041740875.1 Pontiella sp.
GCCTGCCGCCGCGCAGGACATAGTGGTCGAGGTTGCAGGTGTGCTGGTCGCCGGCGCTGGAGCTGATGTAGGGGCTGACGCGCCCGTGGTGGAGCAGCTCGCCATAGGCGACCTGCACCACGGTTCCGGCGGGCGCGTCAACCGTGATTTCCGGCCGGCCGAGCCGCACCTTGCCCAGATCGAAGCGCCACCAGCGCCCCTGCGCCGGGAACCCGCAGTCGTCGAGCCGGCGGGTGACGAAGGCGATCGGCGGATCGTTGGTGAACATGCTCATGTTGACCAGCGGTCCTTCCGCGACCGCCTGCGGCCGGTGTACGACATGCGCAATGTCGCCAAGATCCAAGGGCAGGAAGCTCTCCACCTCCAGCGGCCGGGCAACGGCACCCGGCCAGGCCGAATCGTCGAAGCCCGCCGCCCGCCACCCTTGGGGCAGCTTGTCGGTGCGGCACCATTCGATCCAGCCGAGCACGCAGTCGATGCGCCGTCCGGTCTTGCGGAAGGCCTCGTCCAGCGGCAGGTATTTCCACCCAATGGGCAGATCGGCCCCGCCCGCCTCGATTTCGGCAAAGACGAAAAGGGGCGTCTCGGCCTCCATCAACCGGGTCACGACGCCTTCGTAGTGGACATGCAAGGCCAGCACGTGTTCGCCGGCGGGCAGTTCGGTTTCCAAGGTTTTGAATTCAGGATGGCGAAGGTCGAAGCGCGCCGGGCCTTCGTCCAGCCACCCGCCGTCCAGCCAGGCCTCGAACCAGCTCGCCGCCAGCAGTTTTATTTTGACGGATCCGCCTGCGGGCACCCTGAAGCAGCCGCGGAAATAGAAATGGCTGTCCGGCGCGGCGGTGCCCTTGGCGGACACGGTGTTGATGGCAAGCCTAGCCGACACGGATGGTTCCCCCGTTTGATTTGATCGCAAGCGGCTTGCCGCCCAGCAGATCGTAGCGGGCACCGCCTTGGTCCACGGTGACGCGGATGCGCGACCCCTTGTAGGCCAACGGAAAACGGTAGCGCGTCCAGGCCGCCGGCAAGACGGGATTGAATTGCAGCCCGTCCGGTTCGTCGCGCATGCCGGCAAACCCGTTGACGACCGTCATCCAGCACCCGCCGAGGCAGGCCGAATGCACGCCGCCGGAGGTATTGTTCTTGAAGTCGTTGATGTCCATCAGCGCAGTCTGGCGGAAGAAGCGGTAGGCGTCGTCCAGCCGGCCGATCTCCGCCGCGAGTATGCTGTGCATGCAGGGGGAGAGCGACGAGCCATGGTTGGTCTTCGGTTCGTAGTAGAGGTAGTTCCGCTCCTTCTGCTCCCTGCTGAACAGCTCGCCGTGGACAAACATCAGCAGCACCACGTCGGCCTGCTTGACCACCTGCATGCGCCAGAGGTTGAGCGGATGGTAGAGCGGACGGATGTCGGTGTTCTTCGGAATCAGATCCATGTCCACCGGATCCATCTCCAGGAAGCAGTCGTCCTGCGGCGTGATCCCGCGCGCTTCGTCGTGCGGCACGTACATGTGGTCGGCGGCCCGCTTCCACGCGGCGACCTCGCCGTCCACCAGGCCGATCTTTTCGAACAGCGCCGCGCCGCCGGCCGCCTGCACGCGGGCATGCACGGCGATGGCATAGTTGAACATCGCGCGCGCCATGACGTTGGTGAAGGCGTTGTTGTTGACGCCGCAGGCATATTCGTCCGGCCCGCAGACGACGTTCAAGCAAAAGCCCTTTCCATCCACGTAGCAACCGCGGTCTTCGAGGAAGCGGCACATCTCAAAGAGGATTTCCGCCCCCTGGTTCAGCGTGAAGCCGTCGTCGCCGGTCATGCGGTCATAGAGTTCGATCGCGTAGGCGATGTCGGAAAGCAGGTGGTATTCGGCGGTGGAGGCCTCGTAGACGTGGCCGCACTCCTCGCCCTTGACCGAGTTCCAGGAAAAGAGCGCGCCCTTGCCCTGCATCTGGACCGCGCGCTCGCGCGCCTTGCCGAGGATGCTGTAGCGGTATTCGAGCAACGGGCGAACCGTTTCGGGCTGGGTGTAGATGTAGGGCGGCAGCATGTACATTTCGGTGTCCCAGAAGACATGGCCGGAATAGCCGTCGCCGGTGAGGCCGTTGGCGCTGATGCTGCGGTTGCCGCGCTCGGGGTTGCCCTGCCGCAAATGGAAAAGGCTGAAGCGCACCGCCTGCTGGTCCTGGAGGTTGCCCTCGATTTCGATGTCGGCGTCGTTCCAGTATTGCGCCCAGAAGGCGGCCTGCTCGC
>JBGSLE010000311.1:0-4741 GCA_041740875.1 Pontiella sp.
CATCGGAATGCCCGCCAAAAACGCCTCGTCCACCAAACGCCGCCGGGCGGCCGCATCCTCCACCACCGCAAACCGCCACGGTTGCTTGTTGCAGGCCGACGGCGCCAGCCGCGCCGCCTCCAGCATCAGCTCCAAATGCGCACGCGGCACCGGCTCCGGCACATACGCCCGGCAACTCGTCCGCTGCTTGACCAATCCGATGAATGATGTTTCCCGCATAGGCCTGTTCCCTTTCCTCGAGAGCTTTACCCTGAATCCCACGCCGATTCCACCGATTTCGCCGGCCGGGCACCGGGGAGGGCGTAAGCCAAAAGGTGCCGGTTCCGTAACGCGATTGTTAGGAACGGGTCTTGCGGCCGGCATGCAGCGCAAGGAGGGCGAGCGCGATCAACCCGCCGTTGCGCAGCAATTCGATCACGCCGAGCGGGTCATCCGTGGCAGCCGCGCCGAAACAGCCGCAGCCGAAGGCCGAGCCGCGCAGAATGTTGAGGGCGATGGCGCCGGTGAAAACGAGCAGCAGCGTGAGCACGATCCAGAGCGCCGCCACGCGGTAGCGCGGAACGAGGAGCAGCCCGATCGCGCAAACCATTTCCAGCCAGGGCATCCAGAGCGCCACGGGATTGACGAGCAGGCCGGGCAGCAGGTGGAAGCGGTAGACCGCCAGCGCAAAGCCGGCCGGATCGAGGATTTTCTGGTAGCCCGAAAAAAGGACGCCCGCGAGGATGAACGACGCGATCCAATAGGCCAGGCGGAAGGTTTTCTGCTCGCGCGTCATTCCGCCGCCTCCAGCGGTGCGCCCCGTTTGCGCCAGGTGTCAAATCCGTCGACGAACAGCACCCCGTTACTGGCGCCCAGCGCTTGGAATTCGGCGGCGAGCAACAGGGCGTCGTCGCAGGTGCGGTTGGAGCAATAGAAGACCAGTTCGCGGCCGGACCCGGCCAGTTCGACGATGGCCGGGAACTGTTCGTCCATCGATTGGAAGGGAATGGAGCGCGCGCCCGGAATATGGCCCTTGGCAAAGTCGCCGGACGGACGGGCATCGACAAACGTTGCGGACTTCCGCTGGAAGCTTTCGAGCGCCACCGAAAAGGAGACCACCCCGATCCCCTGCTGCTTCGCCCGGGCCTCGACCTGCCCCGACCAATCCTGCACCCACGGGATTTTCCGTGGATGCAGGCTGTTCGCCAACACCGCCAGCAACCCGCTGGCCAGCAGGAGGACGGCGATGCGGTTGAGGGTGTGGTTTCTTCGCCCCATGGCCGGGTTTATTCGACCGGCGGTTCTTCGCTGGTTTCGGGAACGCCCGGTTGGACTTCCGCCACGGGAACTTCGCCTTCGGCCGGCGCGACGGCGTCGCCGTTTTCGGGAATCTCTTCGGGATCGAGGACGGCGGCGGAGACGATCTTGTCGCCCTCCTTGAGGTTGAAGAGGCGCACGCCCTGGGTGTTGCGGCCGATGACGCGCAGGTCCGAGGCGCCGATGCAGATCATCTGCCCGCCTTCGGAGATGAGCATGATGCGGTGCTCGCCGGTGACGGCGTGGGCGCTGACGACCTTGCCGTTGCGCTCGGAGGTCTGGATGCTGATGATGCCCTTGCCGCCGCGCGCGGTGATGCGGTATTCGTCGAAGCTGGTGCGCTTGCCGTAGCCGTTTTCGGTGATGGCCATCATGGTCGCAGCCGTATCGACGATGTCGATTCCGACGACCTCGTCGCCGTCATCCAACCGGACGCCGCGCACGCCGTAGGCCGTGCGGCCCATGGTGCGGACGTCGGTCTCCTTGAAGCGGATGGCCTTGCCGTTTTTCATGCTGAGGATGATTTCGTCGGAGCCGTTGGTGAGCTGGACGCCGATGAGTTCGTCGCCGTCGTCAATGTTGATGGCGTTGATGCCGGCGACGCGGACGTTCTTGTAGGCCGCGAGGACGGTCTTTTTGACGGTGCCCTTGCGGGTGGCCATGATCAGGCTATGCTGGTCGTCGTCGAGTTCGCGGACGCAGAGGATGGCGGCGAGCTTTTCGTCTTGCGCCATCTGGAGCACGTTGGCGAGCGAGCGGCCGCGGCTTTGGCGGGTGCCTTCCGGGACGTGGTAGGCCTTGAGCCAGTACATCCGGCCGGCCTCGGTGAAGCACAGCAGGTAGTCGTGCGTCGAAGCGGTGAAGACGTGCTCGACGAAATCCTCTTCCTTGGTGTCCATGCCGATGACGCCCTTGCCGCCGCGGCGCTGTTGGCGGTAGGTGTCGGTCGGGACGCGCTTGATGTAGCCGGTGTTGGAGAGCGTGATGACGCACGGCTCGTCGGCAATGAGGTCTTCGATGTCGATTTCCCCTTCGTCGATGCAGAGGTCGGTGCGGCGGACATCGCCATACTTTGCGCGGATCTGTTCGAGGTCCTCCTTGATGACGATGTAGATCTTCGCGGGATGCGCCAGCAGGTCTTCGAGGTAGGCGATCAGCGTCTTGAGCTCGGCGTGTTCGGCTTCGACCTTGTCGCGTTCCAGCCCGGTGAGCTGGTAGAGGCGCATGTCGAGGATGGCCTTGGCCTGGAGGTCGCTGAACTTGAAGGT
Source organism: Pontiella sp. (assembly GCA_041740875.1). GTDB lineage: Bacteria > Verrucomicrobiota > Kiritimatiellia > Kiritimatiellales > Pontiellaceae > Pontiella. Next base: position 2,565 of record JBGSLE010000311.1, read on the forward strand.
GACGATCAGGCGCTCCTGCGCTTCGTCGCGGGTCTTCGAGTCGCGGATGATGCGCACGACCTCGTCCATGTTGTCCATGGCGATGAGCAGGCCTTCGAGGATGTGCGCGCGGGCCTGCGCCTTTTCGAGGTCGAACCGGGTGCGGCGGGTGACCACCTCGAAGCGGTGGTCGATGAAGCACTGCAGCACCTCCTTGAGGGTCATGACGCGCGGCTTGCCCTTGTCGATGGCGAGCATGATGCCGCCGAAGGTCGATTCCATCTGCGTGTGCTTGAAGATATTGTTGAGCAGCACGTTGGGAACGGCGTTGCGCTTGAGTTCGACGACCAGGCGGATGCCCTCCTTGCCGGACTCGTCGCGGATGTCGGAGATGCCTTCAAGATGCTTGTCGCGGACGAGATGCACCATCTTTTGGATCAACAGCGTCTTGTTGAGCGCATAGGGGATTTCGGTGATGATGATGCGGGCCTTGCCGTTGTCGTCCTCCTCGATCGTGGCCTTGCCGCGCACCTTGATCTTGCCGCGGCCGGTGGCGTAGAACTCGCGCACGGCGTTGAGGCCGTAGACCGTGCCGCCGGTCGGGAAATCGGGCCCCTTGATGAGTTCATGGAGCTCGTCGAAGGTGGCGTCGGGGCGGTCGATCAGCAGGATGGTGCCGTCGATGACTTCGCCGAGGTTGTGGGGCGGAATGTTGGTGGCCATGCCGACGGCGATGCCGGTGGAGCCGTTGACGAGCAGGTTGGGGATGCGCGCGGGCAGGACGGAGGGCTCCATGAGCGATTCGTCGAAGTTCGGCCGCATATCGACGGTGTCCTTGTCGATGTCGGCGAGCATCTCCTCGGCGAGCGGGCGCAGGCGGCACTCGGTGTAGCGGTAGGCCGCCGCGCGGTCGCCGTCGATCGAGCCAAAGTTGCCCTGGCCGTCGATGAGCATGCCGCGCATCGCGAAATCCTGGGCCATGCGGACCATGGTGTCGTAAACCGCCGTATCGCCGTGCGGATGGTAGTTGCCGATCACTTCGCCGACGACCTTCGCGCACTTGACGTAGGCCTTGTTGTGCGTCCAGCCGCGCTCCTTCATGGCGTAGAGGATGCGGCGGTTGCCCGGCTTGAGCCCGTCGCGCGCGTCCGGCAGCGCGCGTCCGATGATGACGGACATCGAGTAGTCGATGTACGCGCGCTGCATTTCGTCTTCGATATTGATCAGGTCGATGCGTTCGTTCGTGTTTTCCATAGTCCGTCTTTCGTGTAGTGGTGCGTGCGCGGCCGGTTTTCAGCCTTCGTTGTCGAGCTTGTGCAGGTATTCGTGAACCCGTTTTTCGAGCATCGCGACATCCTGTTCGGATACCAGCTCGGCGGCGCCGACGCTGGCGAGTTCATCAAGCGCTTCGCGCTTGGTGTAGCCGAACGCAAAGAGGTTTTTCCGACCCGCCACCTTCGCGGTATATCCGTCCCTGTCCTTGGCTAGTTCGATCTTCATGGTTGGCCTCCAAAAAATCAAAATCCCGTTTTCATTCGTCTCTTCCCTTGCAGATGGTCTTTGCCCTTTGTGGCGAACTAAATATCCAGGTTGGTCACGTTGAGCGCGTTTTCCTGGATGAATGCGCGGCGCGGCTCGACTTCATCGCCCATGAGGATGGTGAACATGTCATCGGCCTTGACGACATCGTCGAGCACGACCTTGGTCATGCGGCGCTTTTCGGGGTCGAGGGTGGTTTCCCACAGCTGCTGGGGGTTCATTTCACCGAGACCTTTGTAGCGCTGGATGCTCATTCCCTTGCGGCCCAGCTCGCGGACGGCTTGGAGGATGCCCATGAGCGATTCGACCGGAATCTTCGTGCCCTTGTCGTCGAGATGGAAAAGCGCATCGCCCTCGGCGCAGAGCTGCGCGCAGGCGAAGCCGCCCTGTTCGATCCGTTCCACCAGCTCCTGGAGCTGCTTGGAGAAGAAAAGCTCCTTGTAGCGCAGCTTCGGCTCCTCCACCAGCAGGCCATCGACCGTTTCGATGCCGGCCTGGGCTTCGTCGAAAAAGGCCTGCAACCCGAGGTCGTCGTGGGCGAAGCGGATATCGAGGTCCGCGCCGAGATCGTTGAAATAGGCGCAGTAGAGCGGGAACGCCCCGGTATCGAGATGGCGCCGGGCCAGGAAATCCGCGAGGGCGATGCCGCGGCGGCGCAG
>JBGSLE010000312.1:0-22318 GCA_041740875.1 Pontiella sp.
GACGACGAAACTATACCTCCCTCACAGCGTTTTAGGACCTTCAAGGACTATCTAGACCATGAGGTGAGAGAGATGGAAGATTGGAGTGTATATGACGATGAGCGTATTGAAGAGACTGGGGTCCCAGTTACCTGGGAGACAGTGAATGGATTCTCTTTTCCAGCTGATAGATGGCGAATCAAAAATTTACTTCCAAAGGAAGGGTTTGCGATTTTGGCTTCCGTTTCTGGAGAACGAAAAACCTGGATCGCTCTTGAGATGGCGGCATGAGAGGCCCCTCATCGAAAGTTGGGCATTTTAATTTACAGTCTACCATCAAACAGGTAAGTCCATTCACGGGTACCCATTTTTAGAGTAATAGTGAGATGGTTGCAATAGGTAGCGGGTCATTGGTTGGCCCCGATTCGTTAAACTGGAGGAGCAGATGAAAAAAATACGGATGATGGTCGCAAGCACGATGGCTGCGGGAGTGGTTTCTGCGGCGGTGATGACGGGTGGCTACACGCTGGGAACCAATAGCCAGCTGCATGCGGACAACGGCGGGGCGGGCTCGACGCTCTTTGTCGATTACGCCTTCACGGGAGGATCCGTCGATGCTACCGCGGCCAGCGGGGTCAGCGATGCCTTTACGGTCTTGATCGACGGCGCCGGGAAGTGGCGGAACGGCGACACGGTGGAGATCACCGGGTTTGCGCTTGCGATCCACTCCGCGACGGAGGGCGGAACCATGACCTTCACCATCCTCGAGGGTGCCGGAGGAACCGGCACATCCGGTGCGGGCGGGCTCGCAACGATCGGCACGGCGACGGCCTCCTATGCAAAAACCGGCGTGACCGATACCATGTATGCAAACTTCGATGTCCCGGTCGTTTTTGTGGTGGATACAAACACGTTTAAGATCGGGGTCAACATCGCGAATACGGCCAATCTGCGCATCAAGGCCGACCCGAGCTATCCCGTGCCACGCTACAACAAAACCGCCGGCAACCTGATTGATGGCATGCGGGTCTCGCTCGCCGGGCACGTGACCCCGGTGGCGGTGCCCACCAATTCGGTGCCGGTAATCGGCTCCAACCCGTTCAGCCGGCCCACGGCGTATACGGGCACCAGCTACAACCGAAGCCTCGCGGACGTGGTCTCCGACCCGGACAACGACGTGTTGACCTTCTCGATCCTCTCCTTCAGCGGGCCGGGATCGGATTGGCTGGGCTTCAACGGCTCATCCATCACCGGCACCCCGCAGGTCGCCAACATCGGCGCGAACGAATGGGTGATCCGGGTGGTCGACGGATTGGGCGGAACCAACACCGCCACCATGAACATGGAGGTTTTGCCGGGTAGCGGCGTAATGATCAGCGGCTACACGGTCGGCTCGGGCCTGTTGAGCCCCCATGGCGAGACGCTCTTTGTCGATACGGCGGCCGCCGGCGGCTCTGTCGACCTTACCGATGCCGACGGATTCAATGTCGCCTACACGGTTTTGATTCCCGGCGCGGGGCTCTGGACACTGGGCGACACGGTGCAGATCACCGGCTTCGCCCTGCAGGTTCAGGGAGTCTCGTCCAACGGAACCATGACCTTCAACGTACGTCAGGGATCGGGCGGAATCGGCGACTCCGGCGCGGGAGGCCTCGCCTCGCTGGGCACGGCGACGGCGCAATACAACAATAGCGGAGCCAACTCCACCATGTATGTCAACTTCGACACGCCCGTTAGCTTTGTGGCCGACGCCAACTCGACGAACATCGGCATCAACATTTCGAATACAGGCAATCTGCGGATCAAGGCCCAGGCGGGGTTCCCCGTGACGCGCTACAACCAAACCACGGGCGTCATCCAAGCAACCAACATGAAGGTTTCGGTGGCCGGCAAGGTGCTTTCAGGCGTTTCGCAATACGACGCTTGGACCACCAATTATGGCGTGACCAACGGACCGGCGGGCGACCACGACAACGACGGGTTGAGCAACCTCTATGAATACGGGCTGGGCGGAAACCCGACCAACGGGTTCGTGGACGGCAACCTGCCCACCTTCGGGAAGGGCGCTGGCGGTCTGGCGTACGTCCATGCCCGGCGCGCGGGCGATCCGTCGCTGGCCTACTACCTGAACCTGACAGACAACCTGGTGTATCCGGCATGGACCAACCAGGGCTACACGGTAGCGGGCACCAACGTGACCGGCGGAACGTTCGACTATGTCACGAACCTGATCGATACCGTGGACAGCGCAAAGTTCATCAAGCTGATCATCGAAAAGACGCCGTAAAAAAACCGCCATGGCTGTGTGATAAAAAAGGCCCCTCCGCGCAGGCAGGGGCCTGAAAACAAAAGGAGAAACGAAGTGATGAAAAAAACGATGCTATTGTCCATCGCATTGGTTGCGGGTTCGGCTTCGGCCGCCCTGATGACCGGTGGCTACACGGTCGGCTCGGGCCTGTTGAGCCCCAATGGCGAGATGCTCTTTGTCGATTATGCGGCCACGGGCGGCGCTGATCTTACAGACGCCGACGGGTTCAATGCGGCCTACACGGTTTTAATTCCCGGCGCCGGGCAGTGGAATATCGGCGATACGGTGCAGATCACCGGCTTTGCCCTGCAGGTTCAAGGCGTTACGGCCAACGGAACCATGACGTTCAATGTCCGTCAGGGTGCGGGTGGAATCGGCGCTTCCGGCGCGGGAGGCCTGGCATCGCTGGGGACGGCGACGGCGCAGTATGACAACAACGGCGCCAACGCCACCATGTATGTCAACTTCGATGCGCCGGTCAGCTTTGTGGCCGACGCCAACTCGACGAGCATCGGCATCAATATCTCGAATACGGGCAATCTGCGGATCAAGGCCCAGGCGGGGTATCCCGTGATGCGCTACAACCAAAGCAATGGCAACATCCAAGCCGACAACATGCGGGTTTCGGTGGCGGGGAATGTGATTGCGATTCCGGAGCCGGCCTCCCTGGGCATGGTTGCCGGTGTCGGTACAGCGCTTTTGTTTATCCGCCGCAGGCTCCAGCTGTAGAATGGACGTGGATCGGCAGGGGATGGGGGGAGGGCGTGCTCCTCCCGTTTTTTAATCAGGGGTCGGGAACGGATTCAACGAACCCGGATGCACCGGGTCCTAAAACGTGCCAGAAAAACAAGAAATCGGCGGATAGTAGACCCAACAAGGAAACCACGCCATGAAACTGCCGTATGTCCTCGTTTTTTCCCTGTTTGCCGCGGCCGCCATGGCGGGCACCATTTCTATCGGTGACGTCACGGCCGAGCTCGGCCCCGGATTTTTCATCGACGACGCCTCGCCGGGCGGGAGCGATTTTTCGTCGGGCAACGCCAATTTCACCCGCGACTTCAGCGGCATGGCCGTCGGGACCAAAGGCAGCGATCTGATCATAACGGGGGTGGGCTGGGCCTCCCGGATTTCTGGAACAACCGCCACGCAGGCGACCGTCACCATCACCTATCTTGGCGGCGATGGATTGGCTGGCGGCGGCGATGACGTGCCGATGGGATCCCGGACCGATGCGCTTGTGTTTTCCGGTGCCGGCGAATATGTCTGGCCATTCGATTCGCCCATGGTTGCTTCGATCGACGGATCCAACTCGGTGTTCCTGGTCAACATTAAAACCGATGGTACCGGGGTCATCACCTACAAGAGCAACACCGCGGTTAAACTGAGTGTCGCCGGATCGTCGGTGGCCCTCGAAACACCCAACCTGGCCCGCTACCGAAACGTGATCGCCTCGTCCAACCAAAGTTTTGCCCGCTATGCAACGGACGGGGTGGTCGGAAGCGACTTCAAGTGGACGATGGGCGCCGGCGCATCGTTGCCGCAAGACCTCGACATCGCCTTTCCGGGGCCGGTTGAGATCGGCAGCTACCATCTCTACACGGGCATCAACAACGGCAACCTGGCCAAGGCCTGGAGGCTGCAATACCGCCTCAACGGAAGTGCGTGGGCCGATGTCCCCGGTTCCGCCGTGTCGGCGAATGGTGCATCGGACCGGGCGGTGGTGTTTCCCCCGCTCACCGTGGACCAGCTTCGGTTGCGCATCACGGCGAATGAAGGGGACGGGCGTCCGCGCATCCGCGAATGGGCCGTCTTCCCGCCGAACGGCGGCACCGGCTATCCGCTGGGGACGGGCGTCGCCCTCAACATGGCCCAGGGCGGATTAACCACGGCGGGCGCCAATGCAACCGGCCAATTTCCGCGGCTGGCCTCCGATGGGTATCTCGGCACGCGCTGGGTGTCGGGGCCGGCCGGGCCGCATGCGCTGGAAGTGACCCTGCGCGATGAAATCGAGATCGGCAGCGCCCACCTCTATTCCGGCGACGGAACACCCGGCAGCGCGATCCCCGCTTTTGAACTGGAATATTCCAACGACGGTGGCGCGACATGGTCGCCGGTGCCCGGCGGTTCGATTGCCGGGAATACCAATGCCGCCCGCATCGTCGCCTTCTCCTCCGCGGTGGCCGCAGACATGGTGCGGCTGACGACGACCAATGCCGGCCCCGTTTCCATCCGCGAGTTTGCCGTCTTTCCCGACAACAATGCGGGAGGCTATCCGATCAATACCGGCGTCAACCTGGGCGGTCCGCCGCCGTTGCGCTACGAGACCTACGGCGATTCCTTCTATCGCATTCGCGCGGCGGGCTCGGACCAGGTGCTCAAGGCGGTCGCCGCCGGAACCACGTTGGCCGCGCCCAGCAAGCTCGATGGCGCCCAGGTTTACCAAGTATTGCTGAATGTCGGGACCGATACGTACCGGATCTTCAACCGGGAGAGCCGCAAATGCCTGGCGGTCAAGGCTGCGTCGCTTTTGGCCGGGACGGAAATCATCGAAGAAACCTACGGGGCCTTTCCCAGCCAGCAATGGCGCCTCGTCGGGGCCGGCGGCGGCTCGGTTTACATTGAAAACGTCTTCTCCGGCCTGCGGATGGACGTCGCGGGAGACGCAGTCCCGACGGTTGTGCAGATGCCCCGCAACGCGGTCGCCACGCAAAAATGGAACATCGATCTCCTGCGGCGCTACCCGAAAAAAGGGGCGGCGGGCGCCGCGGCGCAGGCGGGCGACATGGGGGCGAGCTGGTACTACGGCTTGACCGCGAACGATGTGGCGGCGCTGAACACAAACGTGGTTGATTTCAATCCGATGCAATGGGGCAACTTTAATTGGGATCCCGACAACTACAACGCGTCGGGGCAACTGCCGCTCACCGTCCGTTTCCCCGACTGGCTTTCGCGCGGGCATCCGCTGGTTTTCCTCGGCTTCAACGAACCCGACGCCACCGAACAGTCCAACATTGCCGTGGATAAGGCCATCGAGCTCTGGCCGCAGCTGATGGCTTCCGGGCTGCCGCTGGCCAGCCCGGTCGCGAAAAACTGGAACACCACCTGGATGAGCGGCTGGATGGGCAAGGCCGAAAGCCGCGGCTACCGGATCGATTACCTGGCGATGCATACCTACCCCGGTCCGGACGCCGCCAGCGTCGCCGCCAGCATCGCCGCCTTTTCGGCGGCGTATGGCGGTCGCCCCGTCATGCTTACCGAGTTTGGTTTCGTCGATTGGGGCGATAACCAAAACTGGACGGAAAACCTGTTGTACAACCAGATGATCGAATTGCTGTGGCGCATGGAAACAACGGCGGATTGCAAGCGCTACTCCTTGTTCGGCTTCACGGAAAGCGACTCCTCCCCGCAACCGGCCGATCCCACCGGCCGCGCGAATCGCAGCAACTGGAAGTATGCGAATGGGTCGTTCACGCCGCTCGGCGAGGCCTACATGGCCTGGGACGGCGACACCACCCCCAACGGCGACCAGCCGTACATCCTGCATAACCGCAGCTTCGACATGCGGGTGCGGAACGACGGCACCGCCACGGTCGGCGCGGTCAACATCCGGACCGGCGATGCGTCGTCGCAGGTCGTTTTCGAGTCGATCGGCAACGGCTACTACTACCTGGTTTCGTCGATCGATGGAAAGCGGCTGCGCAAGACGGGCGCCGATTCCGTGGCTTGGGCCGCCCCGAACACCACCTCGGCCGACGCCCAGTGGTCGTGGAGTCTGGTGGAGGCCGGCTGGCACCTGGTTTCCAACCGCACGGGCGGAAACCTGCGCTATTCCGATGCCGCAGGGGTTCACATGGGCACCGCGACCGGCAGCTACTACCAATGGTTTTTCGTGCCTCCCATGAATCCAGCCGACACCATCGATCCGGCGCCGCCCACGGGGTTGAGCGCGACCCCGTCCCACCGGCAGGTCGGCCTGCAATGGACCGAAAGCATTTCCGGCGACACGGTTGCGTATGCCGTCAGGCGTTCAACCATTCCGGGCGGCCCGTACCAGGTGGCCGCCAGCGGCATCGTTGCCGCCCGCTACACCGACACCGGCCTGGTCAACGGCACGAACTATTACTATGTGGTCGACACCCTCGACCGGTTCGGCAACACGGGAACGTCCGTGGAAATATCGGCCACGCCGGCCGCCCCCGCCCCCGATACCTACGCAAACTGGGCGCTCGGGGCCTTCGATGGCGCGCCGGAGGGAACCGACACGGCCGAGTCGGGCAATCCTGACGGAGACGGCTATGTGAATTTCGCGGAATATCTCTTCCTGCTCGATCCGCTGGTCGGCGATGCAATGGCCATGGGCATCGACGCCGATGCGGGCGGCGGAATCTCGATCACCTTCCGGATCAACCGCCTTGCGACCGACCTCTCGTGGGGCTTGCAGTCAACCAGCGGCCTGGCCGCGCCGGCGGGTTGGTCGCCGACCGGGTTCAGCATCCAATCCCAGAGCAATTTCGGCGACCGGGTCGAGTATGTGGTCCAGCCGGACGCGCCATTGCCCGCGCAGGCGTTCTATCGGATCGACGCCACCAAAAACTGAGGCGGAGAATACGGCGGGGGCGTGTAAATTCGGGCCGGGAAAATAATGGCAATCGGTCGGGGTTTCGGTAGGTTCGTCGACATGCGTTACGGCAGGATCACACTAGTTGCTCTCGTTTCGTTCGGCGCGGTTTTATGCGCTGGGGCGTCGGACCGGTTGCTGGATGGCTTGAAACGGGAGCAGGGGCGCGCGGTATATGACTATGCCGGCGTGATTTCTGCGTCGGAGGAGGGGCAGATTGAATCGATGATTGCGGAGGTGCGGCAAAAGGCCGGCGCCGCGATCGTCGTGGTTACGCTCCAGTCGCTCGATGGGGGCGAGATTGACGACTTTACCAACCGGTTGTATGCAAAATGGGGAATTGGCCAGGCCGGCAAGGATAATGGGGTGCTGTTTCTGGCGGCGATGCAGGAGCGGATGATGCGCATCGAGGTTGGTTATGGACTGGAAGGGGCCATTCCAGATGCGGTGGCCGGCCGCATCCGGCGGGAGCTTATCACGCCGTATTTTAAGTCGAACCAGCCGGGCCGGGGAATTTCGGTGGGCGTGGCAGCCCTTTCGCAGGAGATCGCCAAGGAATACGGTGTGGAGCTGACGGGGGCGGCGGCGCAGGTCAGTTATCGTGGTTCCGCCCAGTCCGAAAATGGAAAAGGTTTTCCTTTCCCCCTCTTGATTTTCCTCGTTCTTTTCATCCCCTTTGCGATCCGGCATCCGTTTCTCGCGATGTTTCTCCTTAGCGGCGGACGTGGCGGAGGCGGTGTCCACCGTTCCGGCGGGGGCGGATTTGGCGGGGGCGGCGGGGGTGGCTTCGGGGGCTTTGGCGGCGGCATGTCTGGCGGGGGCGGTTCCAGCGGAGGTTGGTAGGTTTTTTTGAAGGAGAGGAAGTATGACCCCAGAAAAACTGGTTGAGGAATTGAAGCAGGCCTGTCCTGGCGGATTGAAGTCGGTCATCCTGTATGGATCGGCTGCGGCGGGCGACCACGCGGGTAAGCGGTCCGACTACAACGTGCTCGTGGTGACCGAGGATCTGGGTATTGCCACGCTTGGTGCGCTATCGAAGGCCGCCCAGAAGTGGGCGCAGGCCGGGAATCCGGCGCCGTTGCTCTTTACCGCGGATCGTTTGCGCGGGGCCACGGATGTCTTTCCGGTGGAGCTGCTCGATATCCGCGAGTGCCACCGGGTTCTGCACGGCGATGATCTGGTGGAGGGGCTGGAGATTGATACGAAAAACCTGCGGCTCCAGATCGAGCATGAGTTGCGCGGCAAGCTGATACAATTGCGCCAACGGTATCTGTTGACCGGCGCGAAGCCGAAGGCCGTGGGGGAGCTGATGGTCCAGTCGCTCTCGACGTTTTTAGTCCTTTTCCGTGCCTCGCTGCGCTTGTTCGAGGAAAATGTGCCGCAGAAAAAAATGGAAGCCCTTGAAAAGCTGGCAACGCATCTTGATTTCGAGGTGTCGGTGTTCAACACCGTACAGCGGCTCAAGGATGGAACGATCAAGCAGAAGGAGGTCGAGATGGTGGAACTGTTTGGCCGCTATTTGAAAACCATTGAATGCGTCATCGATGCCGTTGACGCCCATATTCACAAAGGAGAGCAGGAATAATGAAAGCACTGTTGATTGGATTTGGCGCATTGATCGCCGTTGTTGTGGTTGGTTTCATGATGTTCATCGGCATCAACAACAGCATTATCGACTTGGATGAAAACAGCAATCAGGCCTGGGCGAATGTCGAGACCGTATTGCAGCGCCGCTATGACCTGATTCCCAACCTGGTAAGCACGGTCAAGGGGTATGCCAGCCACGAAAAAGAGCTGCTGGAAGAGGTTACCCGCCTGCGCAGCCAGTGGGGCGAAGCCAAGGCTTCCGGCGATGCCGCGCAGAGCGTCAAGACCGCCGGCATGCTGGAAGGTGCGCTTGGACGCCTGATGGTCGTGGTGGAAAACTATCCGGATCTGAAGGCCAATCAAAATTTCTTGGCTTTGCAGGAGGAACTGGCTGGAACCGAGAACCGGATTTCGGTCGAGCGCCGCCGCTACAACGATGCCGTTGCGGCCTACAACAAACGCATCCGCAAATATCCGGGGTCGTTCGTGGCCGGTATCAAGGGGTACGAAAAGAGGGATGCGTTTGAGGCCGCTCCGCAAGCCGCCGCCGCGCCCGTGGTCGAATTCTAGAGTCCGATCCGTTTGAGGCGAGGGCCGCCCGGTTTCGGGGCGAGGGAATAGGGCGCCCTGATAAGGATGGCCGCTCCCAGCGGTCGCTGCTTCCGTTCCGGAAGCCTCGCTTCGCGTCGAACCTGCGGTTCTCATCCCGATGGGTCGCCATGGAAATGGCGCCCTGATCAGGATGGCCGCTCCCTGCGGTCGTTGCTTCCGTGCCGGAAGCTTCGCTTCGCGTCTAACCTTTTCAGGTTCTCATCCCGATGGGTCGCCATGGAAATGGCGCCCTGATCAGGATTCGAACCTGAGACCTACGGATTAGAAGTCCGTTGCTCTATCCAGCTGAGCTATCAGGGCGGTGGAAAGGGTTCGCAATATAGGCAGGTGCCCGGTTCGAGGCAAGCCGTTTAAGGACGCCATCGCGATCTGTTGGATCAGTCCCTTTTGGTGCAATGCGGCGAATAACCCGTCTATTCACCGCAATATTTGCGGTGAATAGGCCCATGGGACGGGAAACGGTGCATTCGGAAGCCCCATGGCCGAACGGTCGCGGATCAACTCATCGATGGCCGTTTGAATCGCCTCCGGCGGCAGCGAAGGATTCATCCTTACCAGCGCCGCACGCAAGCGCGACACCAGCACCGCCTCGCCCTTGGTCTCGCGGCCCAGCGTCCCATCCCGGCCGAAAGTTTCATCTATCGCCGATACCGTGGATCAGCCCAGCTCCGCAAAACAGCCCGATGGCGGGTTGTTCGACCAACTGATCCTCTGTGTAAAACTGAGAGCTCATCACAACCTGTTGATTTCACCTTCCAAGGCGGCCAGCCCGGCAATCATTGCATCGAACGCCGGGCGACGACCGAAAATCATTTCCTGCATAGCATCATAATCCCTGCGCATCACCTTCAGCACACGCTCCGGCGGCACCAGCGTAAAGGAGCCCGGTTTGGCTGCATCGTAATCCGCCCACCCGCGAGGATAAAACCGCTTCTTAAACTCAACCACGGACTGAAGAAGCGCCGGATCGCCCAGCGCCCGGCGTTTGAGATCCCCGTCCGTGGCCATCAGGAACAAATCGTAATAATGGCGGGAGTAGCGGGGCGGAACCGCCGATTCCGCGGGGCGATGCGCCTCGTGGTGCAAAATCGTCGCCTTTTCCCAGAACGTGCGCTCCGCATCAATCGCGCGCACCGGACAGACCGGATCTTCAAACTGATCCGGCAGCACTTCGGCAGCATACGGACGGACCGCATGCGCCGAATGAGGAAGCCAAAGACGCCAGCGGCCCGATTTCCAGCTGAATAAAAGGAAGCAGGTTTCCGGCCGCGGACGTTTCAGGATACTTTATGCGGACAATATGACCGAGATCCCTCTCGCCCGCGTTCACGTGGACCTCGCAGCAATCCCCCAGAACATCGTTCAGCAACCGAAACAGTTCCCCGGCAATATATTCCCGCGCCGCCTCATTCATCTGCTCATTCAGGCGGATTTGCTGCGTATTGGACCGTGCCCCCAGCGGGTCTTCATCCGTAACCACGCGCCAATCCAAAACCAAATCAATGTCTTCCGAAAACCGGTCAATCAACCCGTACACCTTCGACAGGCTCGTTCCGCCCTTGAAGACCAGCCGCTTTGAAAGCTCCGGATGCTCGAACAAACGCTTCAGTGTCCAGCAGACCCAGAAATCCTTTTCAACGACCGCAACGGAACCCATGCCGAGGCGCTCCGCCGTCAAGGCAAACAGTTCGTTCCGCTGATCGGGGGCAAGCGCGGCGATCCGGTTCATTCTCCGACCTCTTCCGCGATGCCGCGAATAATGCCATGAACCCAGGCCGGCGCCGTTTTCGTGTCCCGAACCATCTTCTTCCAAAGGGCCGCGGAGATCGCCTGGGCCAGCTTTTCCCTGACCTCCGCACCGACCCGCTCCTGTCCCAGCGCTTTGAGCGCCTGAACCACCAGCTCGCTCTCCCTCAGCTTAAACCCCGACTCCTTCAGCGATCGTTTTTTGAAAACCAGTTCCCGGTTGCCGATCGCATAGCTTTTGGCCGGCCCGTCCGACAGATAGACCGCCTGCGCCGGAACCTGCGTCGAAAGCCCCAGAAGATTCAGCGCCGTGTTTTCCGAGGGTTGGATGCGCCACCCCGACTTGCGGGCCAGCGCCTGCGCAACCTGATCCATATCCGGCCCCATGGGGGTATTCAAAAGCGTGCTGATCCGCGGATAGTCATACAGCCCGCGCAACACCCGCCGGATCGTCCCTTTGGCCTCCAGATTCGACAACGCTTTGCGGATCAGGTCATCGCCTCCAAGCTCCAGAAAATCATTCTTTGAAAACGCCCAACCCCTCTTGGAGCCATATATCCTTGAAACAACCTTATTTTCAACGGATTGCATGCACTACAGCTACTCCATATTTTCACGAATCACACGGTTATATTGTGAAAATTTTATCGCCGCATGCCGACCCAGCTCCGCAAACAGCCCGATGGCGGGTTGTTCGACCAACTGATCTTCGGTGTAGGCGTGGTTTGTCATTTCAGCACATACCGTCCGTTCTTCGGTGTGCCGACCCGATTGATAAGTCCGGCCTTGATCAATGGATTCAAAACATCCATCTCATGGCTGGGCGTTACTCGTCGGTCAAGTATGGGTCAAGTTGTGGGTCAAGTGATTTTCCTTTCCGGCCCTGTCCGCCCCCTCACGCGGGAGCAGGTAGACCGTGAAAACAAAAACCAATCCAAGGCCCGGATCTTGCCCATCTGGGAACAGGTGCGGGAAGCCTTTCTCGGTTGGGACGGGGCGGGGGACGGCATCGCATTGCTTCCACTGGACAAATCCAAGGCCAACGTCAGCCACTTGATCAAGGTGGCGGGTCGGGGCACCAAATCGGCCGCCAACAGCCAGGAACACCCGAGGGGAGCCGAATTTCCCATTGTACCGTTTTCACCACTGGTTTTTCCGGATGAAGGACTGCTTACCCCGAAGGGGAAGCGGTGCCGTGCGAGAGGAGGCTATTCATGCGGGCAACGTTTCCTTCACTTCGTTCAGGTAAACGTTCCTACACCAAAACACCTCTGCCGCTGATCAAGGATGGTACTTCAATGTTTTCCGATCCCCCGATAGAAACGCTTGCCGATTTCATCGCCTATTTGGAGAAGTGGATACGGGCGTATGGTGTCAGCGTCAAAACAACGGCATGATGGGGTGGGTCGATGAACAATTCCTTCGGACATTCCCGGGGCAATGGAATAGACAATGAGCCGGGTGAAGAGTACCACAGAGACAGTTTCAGGAGTGTGTGGACATGGATAAAAACAGAGAGATTTCCAGCAAGGCGTTGCAGGCGTGCGCCACGGCGGCGTCTAAGCGGGCCGTCGAACGGGCCGAAGCTAGGAAAATTCCCTACACCGTGCAGGAAGGGCGCAATATCGTGCAGCGCAATGCGGACGGGACAAAAACCGTGCTTGAAACGCTGCCAAAGGCCTACGTCAAACCCGCCCTCAAGCGCTACCGCGTTGCCTGAGCATGAACCGGCGACGCCGCCCTGATCGCCAATAACCGACTGCGGGAAAGGCAGTCATCACCGTTCTGCTCACCAACCGGATCGGAAGTTAAACGCTCGTTGATACTTCGAGGCCTACCCTTTCCCTTGAATTTTGTTGCCAGAGGTCTCCCGAGACATTATGTACTCACTTATTAACAACTGTGTGCAATTTGTCTTATGGATAAGTCGATAGATAAACTATTCAGACAGCATGGCGGCCAGCTGCGCATGAGTGAAGCACTGGAAGCAGGGCTGAGCCGGTACATGCTCTACACTCTCTACGATAAAGGGTTTATCGAGAGGATATCACGGGGAGTCTACCGACTGGCAGGCCTCGCCCCTGTGACTGACCCCGATATTGCCGAGGTTTGCCTGAGATATCCCAAAGCCGTCCTGTGTCTGATATCGGCGCTATCCATCCATGGCGTAACAACCGAAATACCCAGACAAATATTCATAGCCCTGCCGCGCAACACCCGGACGCCCACCCTCCGGCACCCCCCGCTTTCCATTCACCGCTTTTCAGGTGAATCCTATACAGCAGGAATAGAGACACGGGATATGGATGGAGTTGGCGTTCACGTGTATGTCGTAGAAAAAACGCTGGCCGATTGCTTTAAGTATAGAAACAAGATCGGTATGGACGTGGTACTGGAAGCCCTCAAGATCTACCGGGAACGCTACCGATTTGATGGAAGCAAGATCATGAAGTATGCGCGGATCTGCCGGGTTGAAAATGTGATGCGACCCTACCTGGAGGCTTCGCTTTGAGCCCCGGACTGAAAAACATCGCTGCCTCGGTCAAAAGCCGGCTTCAAAACAAAGCGAAGGAAGAGGGGCGCGTGTACCATGACCTGCTCCAGCTCCATGTCATGGAGCGGTTTTTGTATCGTCTCTCGCAATCGAAGTATGCCGACAAATTCGTTTTGAAAGGGGCGCTGCTGTTTGCGGTCTGGGGGCCGGAATACCAACGTCGCACAACCCTGGATGTCGACCTGCTGGGATTTACCGAGAACTCGTTGGGAAATCTTGAGCAGATCGCCCGGATGGTTTGCGAAACAGAAGTGCCGGATGACGGCATCACGTTTGATCTGGAAAGCATCAAGGCCCAACGGATCAAAGAAGATGCCGACTATGAAGGCGTGCGCATACGCGCCTTTGCCTTGCTGGAAAAGAGCCGCATCCCCTTGCAGATCGATATCGGTTTTGGCGATGCGCTGGTACCCGATGCCGTTCCGTCCACGCTGCCCTCCATGCTTGGATTCCCCGCACCTACGTTGCGCTGCTACCAGTCGTTGACCATGATCGCCGAAAAATTCGAAGCCATGATCAAGATGGGCTCCCTCAACAGCCGGATGAAGGATTTCTACGACCTTTGGAATATCACCCGGCACGAGACCCTTGCGGGTGCAGAACTTCAGCAAGCTTGCGCGGCCACCTTCGAAAATCGAAAAACAGCCTTTAGCCTGGAAGATGATTTTTTCAGCGCCGATTTTGCGACGTCTGCCATGAAGCAAACCCAATGGGCGGCCTTTCTTCGGAAGCAAGGCATCGAGGACGGCGCGCCAAGCAGGTTTGAGGAAGTAGCCACCGCGCTACATGTTTTTTTCAGGCCAATGGTTGAACACCAGATTTCCGGCAACGAATTTTCCGCAATCTGGCAAACTGGCGGACCGTGGATCATCCCCTCTCAAACCACCATTCGCACGCAGTAGTTTTCCAAATACAAATCAGGACAAATCTATGAACTTCAGTTTTTTACCAAAGCCAAAAATGTTAAATGAATACGAAGTTGTTGAGCATGAGTTTGCCATGGCATTCACTCACTACGTCAAAATCTTCAACATGATGGAGCTTAACATCGGCTTTTGCATTCGCTTCCTGGTTAATCGTGCAGATCCAAGCGCAGCCCACCCCTTCCTTGACCGATTGACAATCAATGGGAAGCTGGACGTTCTTAAGGAGCTCGTCGACCACAAGGGCCTTCAGGAAAAAGAGGGATTCAAAAAGGATTTCGACGACTGGTTCAAGCTGGTGTCCAAAACCAGAGCGGCGAGGAATCGATATATTCACGGAGGCTGGGATATTGCGCCCGATGTAGAGAGGGGCATACGGTTTACTCCCATGACATGGGTTGACGATATGGGCGGAAGCAAAACAGAGCGAATGACTTTGGTTGAATTTAAAGAACTGATGAAGGAAATGGATTTTGTGTTTGAGCAGTTTTCCCGCCTGCGGAAAAAGTACGGGATCTGAACCCTCAGCTGCTCATAAAATGGTAAAATTAACGGGCCGACCCCTCTTCAGAATTATAAAATGAAATTTGCACTTGTTAATGGCAATAAGGCTGAAGCCACCAAAGGGGCCAATGGGCTCTGTCCTAGTTGTGGCTCAGAATTAATCGCTAAATGTGGAGAGCTAAAAGTTAATCATTGGGCTCATAAGGGAAACCGCAACTGTGACCCGTGGTGGGAAAATGAGACTGACTGGCATCGCTCTTGGAAAGGTCATTTCCCCATGGATTGGCAAGAAGTGGTTCATTTCGACGCCAGAGGGGAGAAGCATATCGCGGATGTGAAGACAGAAAGCGGATGGGTGTTGGAATTCCAACACTCTTACCTCAGCCCTGAAGAACGACGTTCTAGGAATACGTTTTATTCGAAGATAAGTTGGGTTGTGGACGGGGCAAGACGAAAAGCAGACATGTCACAGTTCCGGAAAATATTAGAAGACAGCACTACCGTAAGCACAAATCCTCTGATCAAACGAGTGTACTTCCCGGAGGAATGTAGACTTTTGAAGGAATGGCGAGATCGTGATGCGCTAGTATTCTTTGATTTTCAAGATGCAATCGGCACTGAGCAACCTATGCTTTGGTTTTTGTTTCCTGAAATTTCAATTAGTGAGGCCTTCATATCGCCGTTCTTACGGATCAATTTTATCGAATTGCATAGCCAAAATAAGTTCGGCGAAATGGTTCAGAATGCAATTTTGCCTATTCGTAATATTTTGGCGGGTAACAAACAAACTGGTCTAATGGATAATACGCATTTTCGCCAAAATATCTTATCAGAATTAGTACGTTATCCTTATAAGATGCGAAGGCCAAGGCGTCTTTAGATTCGTATTGCGTCCGCAACGCAGTAAAAACAAGTTGCCATCCGAAGAACCTCATCGACTGACGTTTTTAATTCCATAAGACAATTACGAAACGTTTTGGATCATGGTTTTAGCGAAGGGCGGGAGATCGGAGGTATCGAGGCCGTCGAACACTTCGCGCCAGGTGACAACGCGGTGGGTTTCGCTTTTGGATTTCTTATAGACCAGAAAGACAAAGTCGGTCTGGACGCCGATAGGGAGTTTTTAACTCGGCCACCAAACGCAAGTGAGCGGAACGAGCATCCGGATAGACACATCCAGCTTCTCATAATGGTTTAGAAGAGCGCCCACCAACCCATCAATACCGGAAGAAAAGATCCGCAAGCGCTATTTCCTGACGCTGGAAAACCTAGTTCCCGCCATGCGGCTGTCTCACCGGGTCTATCTGTTCGACAACTCCCAAGACCGAATGAAACTCGTTGCGGAAATGACGCCCGACAAAACCCTTGACCTGAAAGACAGCATGGCTCCGCTTTGGTTGCAGCACTATGTCCTGGATAAGCTGGGGGAATAAGCGGATAGCCGACGACGCCCTGGTTGCCCTGATCCTGCTGATCTCCGAAAGCCGTCCGCAGGAAAAGGAAGTCATCACCGTCCTGCTCACCAATCGGATCAGGAGTTAAGCCGCTCGTTGATACGTATATCCGAGGGCCGACTCTTTCCCCCCGTAGGCATCAGACCGGTCTTTTCATTCACCTTGCCGCCGAAGCCATACTGGCTGCGGTGGGGTTCATCCGTAATGACGACAATGTTCTGCTGGGCGCTTAATCCCAAACGAAATCAAGCCGGTTCCACCTAGTCAGCCTCTCAGACAGCGCCGCAATCTGCCCAAAGTTCACCTGCCACATTTTTCCGACTCCAGCGCTAAACCTAGCGGCTACAAACGATGTCGGCTCAGAAACCAATAGTGAGACTTCAGGATGAAGCAAAAGAAACATCAATGTACCCAAGTGCTGTGCTTTGCTTCCAAGTGTAGCGATATAAAGAGATCTCTTCGTGTAGTTCTCCTCCCACACAGATTGGAGCTTCGCAAATACGTCCTTGTAGTTAAACGTGCAACAATACTCGCAGATCTTCGGGTTGCCGGATAGATTGTAAACCGCCTCCGCCCGCCAGCCATTCACTTCATTGTTCGGCGGTTTGCCAACGATCCACTGCACACCGGATCGCTCAACGTTGAGACTGTTCATCGCAAACTCCCGCATAGTAAAAACCCTGTGAAAAGAGAAGTTCGGGATCATTACCAGTTTTCCTGGTAAATCGTTTGGATTCCTACCGACGAAGCTCATGGCTTCGTAAACCTGCTCCGATCCGGTTGATTGAAAGTATTGGCTGTCGAACATTTCCGCCCTGCCCACAAGGTCTTTACCGCTTAACGTCTGCCAAAAGCTCTCCCACTCCGCTTTTTCAGGGTAATACGTTTGCGCCTCCGCGTATCCAATTGTCAGTCTCTGATCAGGCATCGCATCGATAATCGCTCGAAGAACGGGATATAACACAAAGGAGGCCATTGAACTTATGTCGACGAGAACTCCTGTCCCCTTCACCATCTTGCCTAGAGCTCGCGCCACCCGCGCACCGATTGTCCGCCGGTCGTAATCGAGTTCTTCAAATGGAATTGAGTTTTCGGATAGGCGGCGACGGATTGCTTTTAGGTTTCGGTCGTTTTCTGCCTGGTTCGTCCGGTATTTGATTAATACTGCCCCGACTTTAGCGCTACCCTCTGACCACTTTTCAATCAAAGCAGGCGTGCGATCCTCAAAGCCAACGGCCATGACGCAGACGTCTGAATTCATGGCGTCTGTTCCGATTTCCCTCCAGTCAGGAAGTGCGCCCAAAAGATTCTCAAATGACCGAGCAAGAATTGTTGCCATAATCTGTTAGCGTTCTTTGTTAAATTCCGACATTACGAACTCCTGAGGGTCATCCAACAACATCAACAACCGCTCAACATGATCAATCTTAATTGGGTCCCGCCTCGCCAATGGCGCTACATATTTCGCGAGAAGAATTCGCCGCACTTGATATCGCTCCGTCCCACCTTGGTCGAGGCGACTGCGACTTGTATCCAAACTAAAGAGGCATCCGCGCCGGATCATTTCGTCCAAAATGGCGCGCTTCTCTGGATTTAGCTCTCTGCGCGCCTTCTCAGAGATGTCGAGATGGGTCTTGATCATTGGTTCCGGCTTACCATCCTTGATTGATTCTTTTTTCTCCGCGCAGCGATTCGCAAGCCAGCACAAGCGGTCTATCACGTAGGCAATTGTCCTGCCATGGATGAGATATCGAAGATGCAGGTGCTCATTGTCCGAATACTCCTTTATAACATCATTCTGGATGCGTTGCGGCACGGGCAAAGTCTTCTCTTTGGCGTGTTCATGGCGCGAATGTATCTCACGCACAATGTCAATCGCGAGAGCTAGGTCGCCGGAGCAAAGTTCAGCGACAGTGTTCAAGCCATGGTAAAGAAACGGTCGGCTGGTTCTTTTCTGCCCAGCGGATTCTCGTATTCGGCGGGCAACAGGTGTTCCCGAGGATAGCGTATTTTTGCCAAGAAGTTTTTTCGCGTCCATTCGTAGGTTGCAAATCTGAAAGCGGATATCGATCACGTCTTCCAAGAAGGCAATTCGTCGTGCATCCTTCAAGTCAACATACTCTTTCCCAAAGTTGATCTCGACGACCTCGCGTCCTTGCTGAACACCCTCAAGATCGACCCCCAAGTATTCAGATGAAACTTTGAAGATCGGGTTCCCTTGTTTCGCGAATGAGATGGTCTGGTTGAGGATGCGCTGGAGGGCCACGGGGATCCGCTGGTTCGAATAGTCGTCTAAAAGGAATGCAATGTGTTTAGTGCTCAGGAGAGGAAACACCTCTGACAACTGCTTGCATATCTCAAATAAGACAGAACAGTCGGGAACGCGACGACTTCCCCGGTCGAGAATGATATGCCATACCTCAGCGCGTCGAACCCGTATCTGTTTCGTCACATGTTCGAACCAACCCACTCCCGCTAGGCGGGTTTCGCGAGGCTGCAACCTAAGTTGCTCTAGTAAGATTAGGGACATACTCTCCTCGCAATCGCTCGTTAAGCCCACGCTCTCATCGAGGATCGCTATGATGCGCTCATCCCGAAGGAGACCCAACGCACTCACCAATGCTTCCGCGAGGAGGAGAGTAAAAAATTCGACTGCATCCCCAGCGATTTGGTCATATTCAGCAGTCGGGAAAAGGAGAAACCGGGATCTCAGTTCAGCACTACAGGACAAGTAAACACCAATGTAAGGGAGCGCTGAGAAGGACTCCTTAGGGTTCTTGTCGGCCAGAACGCTTTCGAGTGATAGTTTTCGAAGGATTGTCGACTTCCCGCAGCCTCGCGGCCCGTAAATGTAAACTGGATCGGTTGTCGAACACTTTTCATACCAAGGCGTTATTGGGCTAAAGAGCTGGTTTATATGACTTGGACTCCGAATCAACTCGGCCGAGATAAGATCAAACGGACCGACCATGATCTTTGTTTCGGGTGAGGTATGCTTCCGCCACATTAAGTCTATAGCCTCAAACATTCTCTTTGGCTGGAGCACGCGGGATGTTAGATCTGGGTCGACCATCCGCGAAAGAAGGGCAGGCAACTCGGCAAGGAATCGACGTTCGTTCACCCTGAGTTCGTATTCTGTTTCCAGGACACGATTGTAGATGTCAACGAGGTGGCTGGTGATCCATTCTTGGTCTTCTCTTGAAAACCATTTAATCCAGCTACTAAGTGCCTGTATTCGCTCTGTCACATTAGCAGGGGCATTGTCTAAAAATGCTTCTAGTGTCGAGCGTTCATTTTGCCACTTAGCAATCAATTCGTCGCGCAAGGCTCTGGATTTAATTGACCCTGAATCGATCACCCGCACTTCTAATTCTTGCCGCAACTCCGGTCCCTGTTCTACCGGGACGATCATAATGTTGTCCGCGTGAAGATCATTATGAACAAGTCCGTGCTTTTCAAGTTGAGCCAAACACTCAGTCATTTGCCGCGCGAGCGACAATAGGTCTTTAACGCAAATTGGAAGCCTGAACTCTGCTAGGAAGGCCCTAAGGGTAGTTCCGTTGACCCACTCAATGACGAGCGCGTAAAAAGCAGATTGCGCCGTCATCGTGCCATCGCGGCTAGTCAGTGTTGGGGTGCCGTAATACAGTATTCGAGAAAAGCGCCCCGAAAGCCTCCGGACTCGTTCAAATTCCGTCTCGATAGGGTGATTTGCATAACGACTTTTCGGAACGAATTTAACGGCGAAAATGTCGTTCGCATAGTTTCGACCCTGGCATGCAAGGGATGTCTTCCCCTGTGAACCTAGCACTGTTACGTCTAGAAGATCGAACGAACCATCCGGTTTGTCGATACGCAGCCGGGCACCATCGCGAATCAAATCAGCAAGAAGCTGGAGGTCTTCGTCTTGTTTCATGGTTTTGCCATTGTTAATATTCTGCTTCGGTCCCGTCGGTTGAGTGGATAAACGAAAATCAACTTCGTCGATTGTCCGTTGCTGAATGATGCTCCCGACTTTTTGAAACCACGGGTATTTCCGATCATTACCCAGTTGGCCGCACGGTAAGATGTACCTCGAAAGCGCTCCGTATCGACGAATGTCTCAAGCATTTTTGCTGGCCGCCCGTAGTATGCAGGCCAGACTTGCTTTGCACAGGCCGCTAGAAGGGACAGAATTCGGGATGCGTCGTTCTTCATGCTTGCGGTCGGAATGAGGAGAAAGCGTGTGTTGTTGACTACATCCTGCCGCGTGTATCTCAAGGCGCGAAGCAAGATATCGCGAGGACCAACGTTGTAGGCAGCATCGGCCAACGAAAAAGCGCCGATGACGTCGTCCCCACGAAACAAAAGAAACTTAAGCGTCCGCCCCACTTGAACTTTGTGCCCGAGGTAGTGGTGCTCTTGAATCAGACCGTTCCACAGGTGTTCCTTCGAGTCTGACTTGGCAAGGACCGCACGGATGTCCCCGTTGCAGATGTCTGCGTGGTGGAAACGTGTGTTAGTCCCGTAATATTTCTTAACCAAGTCGTCTGAGGGTGGAACGCGCAATTTGCCCCTGGCCGGTGGCAAGCGAATGATTCCCTGCTCATGGAGTGAATTCAGGACAGCACGGCACGCTCGGTCTTTCGGCCACCCATTTTCTTGAAACCAATTGAGTGCTTCGCACACCGCCAAAGAAATTCGCCAGCGCCCTTCGGCAAAACGTCGCTTTACTGTTTGGCGGATCAAGCGGATGTCCGCGCGCGTAAAAACACGACCGCGTAGTTGCAACTCTTTTGATGAACGATAAGCAGTCAAGTTATTGCCTAAGTATTGGATTTCCCGTTGGCGAACACAAGCTGTGTCCGCCGCGTGCGTAGTCGAGGTCGGGATGCTGGACGTTGCGGAAGGTGTCGGCATGTTCCTTGCCAATGTCGGCCTCAAAGCCGAGGTCGGTAGTCGATGTTGCGTTTTGTCCGTCAGCCTTAGCCATGCGATGCGATCCTTTGAATCGGGGTCAAATTTTGTGGAGTAGGCTAGTTCTTGTAAGGGAATGGAGTCAACAGGAATGCCGGGATGTTTATACGGATTGCAGACGGGATGCGTGTTATGTCGGAAGTCATTAAGTTGTTAAGTGGTTACGTATGCAGGCGGTCTCAAAAACCAGCCGTTCTGCGGCTGAAGCGCATGGCCGCAACCCGGATCCAGGAAGGAATTCAGTTCCTTAGTGTCTCTTTCTGCATGACTTGTAACCCTGACTTGTAACCCGGCGACGAAATTTGGGCTGATTCGGGACAATCTGAGAGTAGAGGGATTAAGTTTTAAGTGGTTAGGTGTTAAGGGATTGAGCAAACAAGAGGACTGGGGATGATTGGGGATAAAACACTTTATAAGAATTAGAAGTCCGTTGCTCTATCCAGCTGAGCTATCAGGGCGGTGGAAAAGGTTCGCAATATAGGCAGGCGCCCGGGTCGAGGCAAGCCGTTTAAGGGCTCTATCGCGGATGGCGGAGGCAGGTTTCGGGCTGCCGGAGCCACCATGGGAATCGCCAATCTGTCGGTCGCGGGTCTTGACAGGGTGCCGGCTTGCGGGTAGAACCGCGCCTCATTCATGGACAGCCGATCGGGCTCGTCCTCTTTTTCTTCCCCTCTTCCGGCGGCGAGTAGAAAAACATATATTCGCCGGATTAGGAAAAAAACATGAAGAAAGAAAACGACCTCAACGGGGTCTTCGGATTGCTGTTGCCGGAAATCGGGCGCGCGGTGGCCGAAGCAGGATACCACACGCCAACCCCCATCCAGCAACAGGCCATTCCGCCGCTGCTCGCCGGGCGCGACATGATTGGTTGCGCGCAGACCGGAACGGGCAAGACCGCCGCGTTCACCCTGCCGATCCTCCAGCACCTTTACACCAACAAGAAGCGGCCGGCCTCCGGCAAGCCGCGCGTGCTGGTGCTCGCCCCGACGCGCGAGCTGGCGGCGCAGATCGGCGAGAGCGTCGCCAAATACGGCAAACATACCCGGGCGACGCATACCGTGGTGTTCGGCGGGGTGG